>NZ_JACGAX010000002.1:0-173264 GCF_020138145.1 Campylobacter sp. RM9334 | reverse complement strand
ACTTTCATCAAATTTAAAAAATACATTGTAATTTTGCTCTTTATTTGTCTTAATCTCAAAATTATTTTTATTTATATTATCTTTTAAATTGCTAATATCTTTAGTATTTAATTCTTTAGTTTTAACATTATCAGCCCAAGACATTGCTATATTTTTTACTTGCGAGATATCTATTTTCATAAAAATTCCTTAAAATTAATACTTTTAAAATTAATTGGTTTGATTTTAATTAATACTATTATTATTTTATTTAATATTTTGATATATTGTAACTTTTAGTAATAATTAATTAAAAATAAAAAATTAAACCTTAATATCAATTAATTTTGTATCGCTTAAATCTTTTTTAAATTCTTTTGTAAAATCTATAAAATCACTTAATTTATCATTTGTAATTAACTCTTCTAATTTATCTTCGCTTATTTTTAAATTAATATTAAAATCTTTTAAGAGTTTCTTTTCATCATTTGTTAGACTTTTTAGGCCTTGATTTTTAAGTTTTGCTAAGGCTGCTAATTTTTTTAATTCTTCTAATTCTTTCTCTTTTAATTTATCTGTATTTGCAATCTTATATAAGCTAATAAAATCATTATTATTTTTATTATTAGATACTTCTATGTTATCTTCAAAATATCCCTTTTCGCCTACATTTAGAAATTCGCCAAATGTAATAATGCCATCAAGATTTTTATCATTATTTAAACTAGCATTTAAAGCATAGCTAATATCAACATAGTATTCATCATTATCTGCTAAAAATTTACTCTCTTCATAGCCTTTTACATAATTAGTGATTATATATTCACCTTTATTATCTCTTCTATATTCAAGCCTTTCATGTATAAAGTTTAATGTCTTTTTTCCTTCTTTATTGCTTAGCTCCCCATTACCATCAACATCAGCTTCAAGGAATTTTCGTTTATAAGCAATATCACTAAACCACCCAGCTACAAAACTTGCTGCGTCTTTATCTAAAATAGTGCCTTTACTATTAAAAATGAAATTATCTTCATCAAAAAATTCTTTTAATCTATTGATATTATTTTCACTAAGTTTTACTCCGATATTGCTTTCATCAAATTTAAAAAACACATTGTAATCTTGCTCTTTATTTGTCTTAATCTCAAAATTATTTATATTTATTGCATTTTTTATATTGTATAAATCAAAAGAATTTAAAGAATTTGAATTAATTTTATCTTGCCAAGCTATAGGCGTATTTAAATAGTTTCCTAGATAATGTCTCATAAAAAATCCTTTAAAATTATGACTAAATTAGATCTAGCTAATTAATCAAGACATTTTTAAAATCATATAGCTATTTTTTACACTTAAAAAGCAATATTAAAGCACTAATACTTTTTAAAATATACACTAACATTCGTAATGCAAATTAAGTTAATACATTAAAAAATGATTTGAATTATTATAATTTGATTTTAATTAATACTATTATTATTTTATTTAATGTTTTGATATATTGTAACTTTTAGTAACAATTAATTAAAAATAAAAAATTAAACCTTAATATCAATTAATTTTGTATCGCTTAAATCTTTTTTAAATTCTTTTGTAAAATCTATAAAATCATCTAATTTATCATTTGCGACTAATTCTTCTAATTTATTTTCACTGATTTTAAGATTAAGACTAAAGTCTTTTAAGAGTTTCTTTTCATCATTTGTTAGACTTTTTAGGCCTTGATTTTTTAGCTTTGCTAAGGCTGCTAATTTTTTTAATTCTTCTAATTCCTTTTCTTTGAATTTATCTATATTCATAATTTTATAAATATTACCACTATCAATTTTAATTCGCTCATCACTTGATTTACAATCAGCTGTATATTTATGAATTTTATTTTTACCATCAGCTCCTAAATATTCGCCAAATGTTATTATTCCATCAAGGTTTTTATCATCATTTAAACTAATATTTAAAGCCTTACTAATATCCATACTCTCGCCATCTGGCAAAGCTACCATACTAGGTAAATATGTGCCTATGATTGCACTTGAGATTATTTCTTCTTCAAGTGTCTTTTCATTTACTACTATTTCGGCTGCTTCACTAAATACCGTAAATGTATATTTAAATTCCTTGCCCGTTAATTCTCCATCGTTATTAATATCAGCTGCTAAGAGATTTTCTCTATAAGCAATATTGCTAAACCATCCAGCTACAAAACTTGCTGCATCTTTATCTAAAATAGTGCCTTTATTATTAGCAATGAAATTATCGCTATCAAAAAATTCTTTTAATCTATTTAGATTTTTTTCATTTATTTTTACACCGATATTATTACTATCAAATCTAAAAAATACATTGTAATCTTGCTCTTTATTAGTCTTTATCTCAAAATTATTTTTATTTATTTGATAATTTAAATCTTTTAGCTCTTTTTCTGTTAGCTCGTGCTTTTTAACATCAATTTTCCAAGCTATCGGCATATTTTTACTAGCACTTATATCGTGTATCATAAATAATCCTTTAATATTTATTTAAAGGATTATAGTTTATTTAGGATAAATAATTTAATCAGTTTAAATTCCTTAACCTAAGCTTGAGATTTTTGCTATAATTACGCCAAATCCTTGCCTTGCTACAGAGCCTACGACAAAATCACTAATTAAGGCATTTTCTCCACGAATAGTATCATCAGGTATTATATTTGAGATGCTAACGCCTGTTCTTTTTGAAATATTTTTAGCAATTAATTTCCCATCAATATAAAAATCACTAGCACCTTCGCCACGCCTAGCACGAGAATGCTCAATTCCTACTGCTTCTTTATGAATTCCTTTTCTAGTTTTTAATATTCCTATTATTTTTTTATCATCTCTTATAACTTTGATTAAATCCTTATCTTTAAGACCTAGTTTTGCTGCTGTATCTTCGTGTAATTCAATGTAGTTTGAATATCTTAAATGAGTTAGTTTTGAACTAGCAGCAACTAAACTTGAATATATATTTGATTTATACGAAAAGGCTTTTAGATTTAATTCATCTAATGTGGTATTGTTTTTAAATCTTTGTTTTACAAAATAAGGAACTCCACTATAATTTTTCCCAGTTAAAGAATCCTTAGTAAGTGCTAAATCTTCGTTATAAATAGCTACTTCTTTTTTGTATGTTTTTGCTAAGGAATTTTTGTTATATGCTTTGTTTTTGCTTTCAAATTTTCCACCCCTTGCCATACAAAATAAAGCTTTTTTATAGTGTTTTGGGCTAATTTCTTTTAATTCTTGAATGAATGGTAAGTCCTTTATCTCATCTTCGTTTATTTCATAATCAAATCCACCATCAAGTGCAACATTTATAAAACTTCTTAAATAATAATCACTCGGCTTATCAAGGTCAAATAAATTACCTTCACTATCGCTAATTGCGTTTTTGCCAAATCCTGCTAAGCCTAATTTTTTGCCTAATTCAATTATAAAGCTATCCATACATACGCTTTCATTATTGCTAAACTTAACATTAGGAGAATTTAAAATAGGAAATCTAAAATGACTAGCTTTACTCAAAGCACCACCCCAAGGATTAACAACACCCCAAGTCTCATACATAACGCTATCAGGAACTATATAATCAGCAAACATACTTGTTTCGTTTATGAATGGGTCAATTGCTATAAATAATGGTATTTTAGAACTATCTTTTAAAGAATTTTTAACATTATTCATATTACTAGCATAAGCAATATTAGCATTCCAAGAAAGCAATATATCTATTCCGTAAGGATATTTTAATGCTGCATTTGTGATTGCGTCGGTGCAAATTGCATTAGTTAGTGGATACCAAGGTAATTTTGATGGATAAGGGTTTTCGTTGTTTTTGATTTTGTTTTTATATTCGCTAGTTGCTTCATAAGGTTTTTTAGTTTTATCAACTCTAATTCCACTAGGTTTAATTTTGCCTTTATATTTTGCTAATTCAAATTCTCCTGATAAATCATTATATTTACCCCCACCAGCACTCATTCCACCAATTTTATTTAAATTCCCAAGCAAACCAACTAATTCTAAAATAGCATAAGCTGTATAAAATCCATTAGTTTGCATAGTTCCGCCGTGCAAATCAAATGCTACTTTATTTTTATATTTTTTGATTTTTTCTAATAAATATTCATAATCTTTTTTACTAACGCCACTATTTTGCAATAAATCATCTAAAGAATTTGAATTGACACTTTCTTTTAATTTGATAAAACTTGTTTTAACCTTTATTGCTTCATCATCTAAAGTTATTATTCCATCATAATAAATATTAGCTTTTTTACAATCTTTTGCACTTATTAATCCTTGTTCGTTAATAACCATAATTTCATTATTAATTCTTAAAAATTCTCCTTTTTTATAGTTTTTATAATCATCTTCAACGACTAAATAAGCAGCATTAGAAAAACTTACATTGTTTTCATTTAAATTAGTATAAGATAGATATTCTTCATCATAAATTTTTTGATTTATTACATCTTGTAATAAGGCTAACGCTAAAAACAAATCCCCACCAGGCTTTATAGCAATCCATTTTCCTACGCTAGATGCACTTGAAGTAGAATTTGTAAGTATTGGGGTTATTGTTGCGTATTCTAAATTATTGCTTTTTCTATTTGCTATTTTTAATCCTTGTCTTTTGAAAGGATTTCCAGCTTGAGCAGGAGCACTTGCGAAATTAATCAAAAACTCGCAATTATCAAAATCAGGTTTTAAGTGTGGGTATTTATCAAAATCATTTAAAAAAGCAGCCATTCCAGCTCTCATAGAAAGACCACAAGTTGCTGTGTGTCCGTGAAAATTGATAGTTCCGAATGATTTTTGAAATCTTTCTTGAAAGAAATTCTTTCTTCCTTCATCGCCTGTTGCGATTATACATAATCCATTTGCTTTCTTTCCAAATTCAGGAGCATTTTCATCTATTAAATCAGTATGATTATAAACTTCTTTAAATCCTTTTACATAGCCTTCATTAAACAAATCTCCGCCATTTACTATCTCATCTAAAAATTTATCAGGCTCAATACTTTGCCATTTATTTTCTCCCCTTTTTCCAACTCTTTTTAGTATTTTAGTTACCCTTGCTTTATCATTTAATTTATCAAATACTAAATTACCCCTAGCACAAACACTTGAATGGATTTTGCCTTGATTTGTGAGTAAATAACTATCTTTTATACTAGTATTCATATTAAGCCAAGGGTCGCTTGATAATAAACTATATGGATTGCCAATAACTTTTAAAACCTTATTATCTAATATTTTTACTCTAACACCACAATGAGTAACGCAACCATTACAAACACTTGAATAATACTTGCCGATTTTTGGATTTAGGCTATTTGCATATATGCTATCGTTTGTTTTTGTTTGTGGTTTTATGATTTTTTGTATTGTTTCATTGTAAAAATAAGCCCCTGCTATGCCTGTTATCCCTGATGCTATTAAAAACTTTCTTCTACTCACTTAATTCTCCTTTTATTTGTTTTTCTAATATGCTTACTAAAAGACAAAACAAACTTATGCAAATTAGCCAATTGCCAAATACAGAACCTAAACTATCACTACCTAAGATTTTTGGTGTGTATGTTAAAAATCCACTCATAATTTTTGGCATAGAATTTCCTGCAAAAACTACATTAAATTTAAAGCTAAAGCTATAAATTATCATAGATAAAAATGCAAGTAATAAAAAGAATTGATTGTTTTTTAATCTTGTCAAAAGATTTATTAAAATAATAAAAATTAAGCAAAACTCAAGTATGAAAATCTCATAAAATCTAGCCATAAATACATATTGATATAGCTCTTTAATTTCTTTATTAAAACCAAGCATAAAGCTAAACCAAAATAATCTTAATAATAAATCACATACTATTAAAGCACTAGCAAGTCTTATAAAGATAAAAAGATTGATTTTATAATTTATGATTTTTGAATATACAAATAAGACTAAAGCACATATTCCAACACCGCCTACACCGCCATTTGCAGCAAATAAAAGTGGTAAAACAGGTGTATTCCAAAAACTAACTCCAACACTTGTTCCTAAAATATATCCAGTGTATAAAGGAATGCAAAAAGATACAATAAGTGTGATTATTCCTAATTTTTTAGTATTTTTATTGTTAATATGCTTATATGCTAATAGTATTAGTAAAATAGGGTAGGTTATAAGTAATATAATTCCTATTTTCATAGCTGAAGTTGGTAGATTGCCCCAGCCATTTAAAAAGATTTCAAAAACTCTGCTAGGTTGTTTTAAATCATCAATTAAATTAAAAGGAATTGCACATAAACAAACAAAAGAAATTATCATTGAAAATAGGGCGATATTTTTGTAGTTTTTCAATCCAAATACTAAATATAAACTAGCACATAAAAACGCTCCAAAACTAGCTCCTGCTATGAAAAAATCATTCACAACATCTAAAGCCCAAGTTCGCTGAATGCTAAAACCTTCTAAAACTACAGCACTCATTTTATTCTCCATTCTTCTTCTAAAGCCAAATCAAATTCTTTTGAAATATCTTGAAACATTTTATGATTAGGATTGATTTCATTTAATTCATTGTCTAAATTAATATAAAAAACTTGTGGTTTAGTCCCAAAATTTTGCTTTAAAACACTTGTTGGATAATCTTTTAATATTTGTGAAATTTCACTTGAACTATCATTTAAATCGCCAAAAATTCTAGCCCTACCAACGCAGGTTTGAACACAAGCTGGTAATTCATTATTATCTATTAAATGCACACAAAAAGTGCATTTATCAGCTACTTTTGTATTTTTATTAATAAATCTTTTATCATAAGGACAGGCATTTACGCAGTAACTACAACCCCAGCATATTTCATTATCTACTAATACTATTCCATCTTCTCTTTTAAAAGTTGCTCCTGTAGGGCAAACGCTTACGCAAGGTGGATTTTCGCAATGATTACAAAGTTCTGGCAAAAATGCCTTAAATACTTCATCGCTTTTGCTTAATTCATATTCAGTAACAAATGTTCTAAATTGTTCGTGGGGGACTTGATTTTCATTGATACAAGCAGCAGTGCAAGCTTGACAGCCGATACATTTTCTAAGGTCAATTAGCATTGCATAGCGTTTTTTGCTATCTCCTATATATCTTTTATCTTTTTTATCTATTCCATTATTTTTTAGGCTAAAAGCATAACTTGATGAAGCTAATGTGGTTGTAATAAATACTCTTCTATTCATATAAAACCTTTGATTTAGATTTTAATGAGTATATTTTTTGATTGTATAATTAAAGTTAAAATTTAATAATAAATTAAGGTTTAAATATTATTGCCTAATTTTTGTTTGTTATTATCAATAAGTTTATATATAAATTTTATATAAATTTTTATAAGAATTTAATAACCATTAATATTTTTTTAAACCTACCGATATAGAAAAATAACGGGGGTTTAAAATGCAAATAACAAATAACAATTATATAAATTATCAAACAAATATTAAAAATCAAATTCCAACCACTCAAACTCCTAAAGATAATCTAAAAGAACAAATCGCAAATATTTTAAAAGACGCCCCACAAGATGAATGGGGCACATATGATCCAAATGCTGTGCTTAGTAAAATAGGAGCTTACGAAAAAGGCAGTAAGATTTATGAAGCCTTAGAAAACGAAATGCTAAAAGGAATAATTACTTACGAAAAAGACCCAAACGAGCAATTACCAAGCAATGAAGAAGTATTTAAATATCAAAAAGGCGATGATGCAAGGCTTAGCGAGTTTAAGCTAAAGGCTCAAGTAGCATTCGGCATTAAAACTAATAGTATTTATCAAAAGGCATATCAAGGCAACGCAAGTGCTGATGAAGTAAAAGATTTAGTTCAATTTTTAAAAGATAATAGTATTGATGGGCTTGATTTAAGTGGTAGATTTTTTAAAATACCCAAAGATTACGCCAATGAGATTATGGAGCTTTTTGCAGATGATAACCTAAATGTAGATGATTTTAAGCAAAAATATTTAGAGATTAAAGAAAAGATAGAAACTAAAAGAAACAAAGCAAAAGAAATAGATGAAGAACAAACTAAAGAAAAACCTTACGAAGCCATAGAAGTAAAAGGCACTAGCACTCGTGAAAGTATGGAAGAAATACTTAGCAAAATTAATATTCAAAATATCAAAGATGAAAGAGATTTATTAGCTATTTTAATGGCATATAAAGATAGCGAGAATTTGTATGATAAAAGGGTTTAAAATAAAGGAATAATTATGAAAATAAATTCTTATTCAACATATCAAATAACTAATATAAGCAAAAAAGAAACAAATAACGAGATTAAAAAAGTAGACAATAAAGCAGATGATAAAAAGGTAGGAGTTGTTTTAGGATACGGAGTTGATAAAGATGGCTTTTTTACAAGTGATTTTAACAAAGCTGCAGGAATTGCTGAAGATTTTAAAATACATAGCGATAGTTTAAAATCTTTAGTAGAACAAAACAATAAAGCTCATATAATAGGTAAAAGATTCATGGAAATTGATATAGCAAAAAGCGTTGGAAATGCTTATAAAGTCTTAAGCCAAGTTGTAAGTGAAGATTTTTTAAACTCTAAAGATTTTTTTAACACCGAAGATATAAAGCAATTTCCACAAGGTTATATTCAAGCAAGAAGTGATGAAATCAAAATCAATAAAATTTTACATTCACCTGATGATTATGAGAATAATCACGGAATGACTTTTCAAAATGAACTTTATCAAACTCATCATCCCTTATTTTATTCTTTTGACAATGATGATAAAACCTTACCAAACACAAATGTTTTTCCACCTGATAATATCAAGCAAGACCCTAGATTTAGTGGATATTTTGGTGATTATGACGAAGCAAGACAAAATTATATAAATGAAAATGGAGAAATATCAAAAGGCGGGCTTTTGATAGGTATATTAAAATCAAACCCAACTTTAATTGAAGGAGAAAGCACATATAAAGGTAAATTAAGTGGTTATGATAGAAAAATTAGCTCGGCTACATTTTTTGCATTTGATAAAGCGTTAGGAATGCAAGTAATGGCAAGGGGAGAAAATGGCTTTATGAGTGCTGAAGTTGAGCGTATGCCAAGATGGCTGAAAGATTATGTCAAATTAAATGCTTATGATAAACCATTAAGCCAAAGAAGTGCTATTTTAGGAAGTGCTAATTATACTAAAACCTTATATAGTCTTAATAGTGGATTTTTTAGTAGTAATAAAAAAGCTGAAGAAAAACAAGCTGATGAATTTATGAGAAAAATAAGAGAGTTAATGGGTTTAGAAAATCCAAATAAAAACATTAGCGAATTAAATTATGATGAGTTTTTAAAACTAGCTTTTAGTTTTAGCCAAAATAAAGTATCTAATATAAGATTGTTTGATATAAAAGTTTAGATTATTTTAGAAATTTTATTGCAAAAGTTATAAGATATTTTGATTTTTGAAAAGATTTTCTTATTTTAAATTCTTAAAACTAAATAGAATTTAAAATAAGAATAAAAAGCGAATTAGGAATAATCCTAATTCAAAATTATTAAAGTTTGCCGCCTTCTACAACAACACTTTCTTTATCAATATCAGTTCCATAAACAGGTGCTAGAGTTTCATCATAATTTTTGTGGAAGAATTGCTCTTCGCCTAGTTTTACTATCTCATTATTTAGCCATTCTAAAAGCTCTTTATTGCCTTTTTTAACAGCAGGTGCGATTACATCAATATCTCCTAATTCACTAATACCTACTACAAAATCAGGATTGTTTTTAACCCAAGCAAAAAGCAAGGTGTTATCGTGTGCTAGTGCAGCACCTCTACCATCTAATAATGCTCCAAAAGTTTCAGTATTTTGGTCGTATTTTGCTAGATTTACTCCGTTTTTATTTTTTGTAAAATACGCATCAGCAGTTGTGCCTTTATTTACGATTAGAGTTTTTCCAGCTAGTTCTTTAATGTCTTTAATCTCTGCATTTTTAGGACTTGCAATGCCTAATGAAACTTTCATATAAGGTAATGCAAAATCAACAACTCTTGCTCTTTCAGGTGTTTTTGTAAAATTAGCTAAAATAATATCAACTTTATCAGATTGTAAAAACTCAACCCTACTAGCAGCCTCAACAGGAACTAAGGTTAATTTATCTTCACTACCTAATAAATCTTTAGCAATTCTTTTTGCAAAATAAACATCATAGCCTTGGAATTTGCCTTCTTTATCAACAAAGCCAAATGGTGGTTTATCAGCAAAAACACCTATTTTAATATTATCGCTAGTTTTAATCTCTTCAATATTTCTAGCATTAGCAAAACAGGTTAGTAAAGCCCCTGCAACAAGTGATAAAATAACTTTTTTCATAATTTCTCCTTTAAATAAAATCGCTTGTAATTAAAACGCAAAAAAATTAATAAAAGATAATTTTAATCCTTTTTAAATTCAAACATATTTAAAAATTGCTTAGCTCTATTAGTTTGCGGATTTGTAAAAAACTCTTTAGGACTTGCAATTTCAACGATTTTGCCGCTATCCATAAAAATAATTTTATCAGCTACAGCTCTAGCAAATGCCATTTCGTGAGTTACTATTAGCATTGTTTTTTCTTCTTTTGCAAGATTTAATAATACATCTAAAACTTCTCTTACTATTTCAGGATCAAGCGCAGCCGTAACTTCATCAAAAAGCATAATTTCAGGATTCATACATAAAGCTCTAACTATTGCAATTCTTTGTTTTTGACCACCACTTAGCTCTTTTGGATAGGAGTTTTGTTTGTGTTCTAAACCAACTTTTTGTAATAAATCTAGGGCTTGTTTTAAAACTTCATCTTTTTTACGCTTTTGAACTTTCATAGGAGCTAATAAGATATTTTCAAGCACATTTAAATGGTCAAACAATTCATAGCTTTGAAACACCATTCCAACATATTTTCTAATCTCTTGCCAGTTTTTATAATCTTTAGTAATTATTTCATTTTTTATATAAATATTTCCACTAGCTATATTTTCAAGTCCGTTAATACACCTTAAAGTTGTGCTTTTTCCACAGCCACTAGGCCCTACTAAAACAACAACTTCGCCTTTATTAACTTCAAAAGAAATATCCTTTAAAGCGTGGTTATTGCCGTAAAATTTATTAATATTTTCAAGTTTTAAAATACTCATTAACTCCACCTTTTTTCTAGTATTTTTGATATTTTTGATAAGGGATAACAAATTATAAAATATATAAAAAATATAATTGTGTAAATATATAAAGGTGCTAGATTGCTAATAAATAATGTAACTTCTTTTAATTGATTACCTATTGCTAAAATATCTACAACACCTATTAAATAAGCTACTGAAGTAGTCTTAATCATACGGCTTAAAAGATTTATTACATTAGGAATTAATCTTTTTAATGCAAGTGGCAAAATAATATATCTATACATTTGGTATTTGCTAAGTGCAAGTGCGATTGAGCTTTCAAATTGGTGTTTAGGAATACTTGTTATTGCACCCCTTACTAAATCCATCATCTCAAACATACCCCAAATCACAAATACAATAATAGTAGCACTAATAGCATCTATACTAAGCCAACTTGACATTCCAAAATATATTAAAAATAGCCAAACGATAATAGGCATAAATCTTATAATTTCAAGAATTATTTTTAGAATATAAAAAATAATTTTATTTCCTAAACTCATAAAAACGCCTAAAACAAGCCCGCCTATAATTGAGAAAAATATAGATACAAAAGATATAAATAAAGTAACTTTTAAGCCTTCATAAAGCCTTGAATAAATTGATAAATCAAATAATATTTCACTCATTTTCTAATCCTCGCTTCAAACCAAGTTAAAAATAATGAAAGCGGTAAAATCATTATAAAATAAGCAACACAAAGCATAAATAAAGCTTCATTAGTTACATAATAAAGTCCTATTATATCTTTTGCTGTATAGACTAAATCAGCTAGAGCTATTACGCTTACAACTGATGTTTCTTTTAACAAAAATATTATATTTGCATTAATACTAGCTATAGAAACTCTAAGTGATAATGGCAATAATATGTAGTATAAAACTTGATTTTTGCTTAATGCTAGAGCATATCCTGCTTCTATTTGGTGCTTATTAATAGCATTTAAACCTGATTTTAAACTCTCAGCCATATATCCACCACCTAAAAATGCAAGTCCAATTACTCCACAAGTAAAGGCTTCAAGTTTAATTCCAAGCTTTGGCATTGCGTAATATAAGAAAAACAAATGAATTAAAAGCGGGGTATTTCTTGAAAGCTCTATATAAGCATTACAAATTAGTTTTAAAAACCTTAGTTTATGTAGTTCAACCCACATACAAAATAGCCCTATTAAAAATGATAAAACTATGCCATAAAATGCAAGTTTTATAGTAAGGATTAATGCGTCTATGTAAAGTGGATAAAACTCTTTTATAACTTCAAAATCCATCTAAGCTCCTAGCTAAAATAAAAACGGGTTAAATATATCTTTTTTTGATAAATAATATTTGCAATTTTATTTTCAAATTCTTTTAATTTTGTTACAAAAATTATTAATAAATATGTGTTTATATTAAATAATTTTATTCAAATAAATTAACTTAATTTTGAGATAAATAATTTAAAGAAATCTTTAAGAATGCTAATTTATAATCAGCCTTTTAATTTTGGCTAAGTTTTAGCTATACAAAGGATTTTTATGAAAACTTCAAATTTTGGTGCAGAACTTGCACACTTTCATCAAAACTACCTAAGCAAATTCTATAGCAATACTAAAGCGGTTATGGTTTTAAGCATAATGGCAACTTTATATTTTGCTATTTTTGGTGGTGTTTTTGCAGTAACAGGTGAATTTACTCGTATCGGTGGGGAAATTCTTGAGCTTTTTGGAATGGATTTAAGTTCTTATTCATATTATCAAAAGCAAAATCTAAACGGAACTATGCTAACTCGTGTTGATGGGGTTATGATTATTGGACTTATAATTGGTTGTTTATTAGCTGCTAGCGTTGCTAATAAGGTGTATTTTAGAAAAATAGCTTCTAAGACTAGATTTTTTCAAGCATTAATTGGCGGGATATTAGCAGGATTTGGTGCTAGACTTGCTTGGGGATGCAATTTGGCTAACTTTTTTACAGGTCTTCCTTATTTTTCTTTACATACTTGGGTTTTTGCTATTTTTATGTGTCTTGGGGTTGCGGCGGCTATTTTGGTGCTAAAAATTAAAATTTTTGCTCCTAAATATGAGATGATTAAAACAAATACTCCGCAATTAAAAATAGATAAGAATTTAGAACAAAAAAACAAAATTATTTTATTTCTTAGCGTAATTGCTTTTTTTGTATTCTTTGCGTATTTAGCTAGTAATGATACTAAAAATCTTCCTACAGCATTGATATTTGGCGTGATTTTTGGCTGGTTGATACAAAAAGGACAGATTTGCTTTACTTCTTGTTTTAGGGATTTATTTTTATTTAAAAGATATAGTTTTTCTTTAGCTTTATTTGTATCAATGTTAGTTGCTAGTATTTTTGTATTTGCATTATTAAATAAAGGCGGATACAACGCTAAGGTTTTAGAAATATCTCTTGGGCTTTGCACCGGAGCATTTATATTTGGCTTTGGTATAGTGTTTGCAGGTGGTTGTGAATGTGGATTTTTATATCGTGCAGTAGAAGGGCAAACTCATTTTATAGTAGTTGGTATTGGAAATATAATAGGAACTATGCTAATTGCTTTAAATTATGATTTATTGCCTAAGTGGTTTTTGAGTGGAGAAAAAATCAAATTAAGCGGATATAGTGGTCTTGGCATTAATATAGCTTTATTTTTAATAAGCATTGCTTTAATATTATTTTATGCAAGGAGAAAAAATGAAAATTGATTATTCTATTTCTTTATTAGGCGAACCTTGTCCTTATCCTGCAATTGTTGCTAATGAAGTAATTCACAAGTTAAAAAGCGGTGAAGTATTAGAAATAATTAGCGATTGTCCGCAAAGTATTAATGGAATTCCACCTGATATGAAAGCTTTAGGTCATAGTTGCGAAGTAGTGCAAAATGGCTCTGTTTTAGGCTTTTATATCACTAAAAAATAAGTTTAGAATTTAAAACAGAAGTTTTAAATTCTAATTAACTTAAATCTTAAAATATAAACTAGACTTGCAAGTAAGCAAAAAACGCTTATTATGCAAGCTAGTGCAAAACTCGTATTAGCATTCATAGCACCGACTAAAAACGCTGCAAATCCTGCGAACATAAATTGCATAGCTCCAAGTATTGCTGAAGCACTACCTGAATATTTTTTAGATTTTTGCATAGCTTTTGTAACTAGATTTGGTGTTATAAAGCCTAGCATACATAAAGTTAAGAATAAAAATAAAGTAAAAGTATAAAAATTATTTGATAAAAGTATTAAGCAAAATGAATTAATTATCATTGTTAGACAAGCTATAAAAATTACTTTTGATATACCAAATTTAGAAGTAAAATATACATTTAATCTAGCTGCTATCATAAATCCTAAAGAATTTATCCCAAATATTAATCCATATTCTTGTAAGCTGATATTAAAGACATTGGTAAAAACAAAACTTGAGCCACTAATATAAGCAAATAAAGTGCTCATAATTAAACTTGAGCTAATTACATAAATTAAAAAACTTTTATTAGTTAAAACACTTTTATATGCTTTATAAATATTTGAAAATGAAAAAGGAATTTGATTTTTGTTACTTTCTTTTATATAAAAAATACTTAAAAATAATAATAAAATTCCAAGACAAAATAAAGTAATAAAAATGCTTTGCCAAGAAAAGTATTTAAGCAAAAGCCCACCAATGCTAGGAGAAATCATAGGAGCTATGCTAGAACTAATCATCATTAATGAAAATACAGCCACTGCTTTTTGCTTAGAAAAACAATCATTTACAATAGCTCTTGCAATCACAACCCCAGCACATCCGCCAAGTGCTTGCATAAATCTTAAAGCAATAAAAGTATAAATATTATCAACTAAAAAACATAAAAAACTAGATATTATAAATATAAAAAGTCCTATAATTAATGGGATTTTTCTACCATAAATATCGCTAATTGGTCCATATAATAATTGTCCTAATGCAAAGGCTATAAAAAAACTAGCAATGCTTAATTGAGTATAAAACTCACTTGTATTAAAACTATGCTGAACTAAGCTTAATGCAGGTAAATACATATCAGTTGCAAGTGGGGCAATAGCACTTAAAAATGCCAATATTAAAATAAAAAATTTTTCTTTCATCTATACTCCTAAAAAATTATATTATTTTGTTAAAAAAGAATAAATTGTAAGTAGCAAGGAGTTTTCCTTGCTTTATAAATTAGTGTTTATGATGATTGATTGTTTCTGGATATTTATAACCTTTTTTCTCTAAATATTCTTGCATAAATTTAATCTCAATTTCTTGAGCTTTTATAATATCATTGGCTAATTTTTTGATATTTTCGTCTTCTCCATATTTTAAAACGATTTTAGCCATATCAACAGCACCAATGTGATGAGGCAACATACCAGCTACAAATGCTATATCAGGGTCGTTTTCATTCATACCTACTTGCATTTTAGAGTGCATTTTTATCATACTTTCATTTAGTTCTTTTTTCATATCGTTTAATTCTTGAGGACTTAAATCTTTAGCAAATAAACTAAATGCACTTAAACATAAACATAAAAAAATTTTTTTCATAAAATACTCCTTGTTTTAAATGAAGATATATTTTATTAATTAGTATTTTCTATTAAGTAAATTATTTGGCTTTTACATTAATTAAGACTATTTCGCTACTTGCATTAAATCTAGCTACTATGCCCCAAAATCCAGCCCCACTTGTTACATACATTTTGCTATTTTTTATATTATATAGCCCCTTTAAATAACCTTGCTCAAGTTTAACAGCCAAACTAAAAGGAAAGATTTGTCCTGCGTGAGTATGCCCAGCTAGGATTAAATCATAAGGGCTAACATCGTATTTTTTAACAAATTTTGGCTGATGAGTTAGTAAGATATTAAACTTATCTAATTTAGGCTTTAATTTGCTAATATCAGGCTCAAAAGTCTTAAGCTTTAGCCCCATCAAATCATTTACACCTGATATTACAAAATCATCAAATTCTATGCTTTTATTATCTAAAAAATGTAATTTATATTTTTTTAATTCCTTAGCGATACTGCCTACCCCGTGATAATATTCGTGATTTCCTAAGACATAAAATGTGCCATAGGTTGATTTTAGTTCATTTAAATAATTGAGGTTTTTGACATTGTTAATACCTGTATCTATTAAATCTCCTACGATTACTACTAAATCAGGATTTAAAGAATTAATTTTATTAATTATATTTATAAAAAACTCATCATTTAAATTCTTTTTTAGATGAATATCAGCTATCATTGCGATTTTTAAATCTTTTTTTAGTTTATCTTCGTTTATATTTATTTCCTTTATTTTAGGGACTCTTATTGCATTTTTTGATACCTTATAAAAAAATAAAAAAGCTATAAAAATTAATATAAACTCATAATTTAAAATATTTATATCTTTTAAATAATAAATAAGTATAAAAAATATAGGAAAAAAATTGAATATCTCCCATATATCAATTGCTTTTGCAAAATGTTCTTCATAGACGATTTTTGTCTTGACATAATAAAAACTCATAATTATAAAAAATACAATAGTTGAAGCAATTAAAATTATAAAAGAATAATACAAAAGCTCTTTTATTAAGTTTTCTTGAGCAATTAGACTAAGTTCAAATGCAAAAATAATACTATAAAAAGCTATGAATATTGTTTTAAATTTATTAAAAGCATTGTTTTTAATAGTTCTTAAAAGCATATTTGCATTAGTAAAAAATATAAGTAAAAAATACAAAATATCAAGTAAAATTAGCAAAATTATTCCTTTAAATTATTAAGAATTTCAATCTTGGTTTTTAAATTCCAATTCTTCATCAAATAAATTTCTCATACCATAAATTCTACTTAAGAATATATCTTTTTCTCTTACGCTTGAAAGGTTTTTACCAGCATCTATTGTAGTAACTGCTACTTTACCAACTATTATTCTGCCTTCTACTCCATATTTATAATTTTTAATACCCCATAAATTATGCAATATATAGATTTTGTTATCAAACTCACCTAAATATAAAACTATATGACCTTTTAGAGCTAGTAATGTTGCAAAAGGTATTGCATTGCTTTTAATATAATTATATTTTTGTTTATTGCTAAGTTTTGAGATATTAAAGAATATTTTTCTATTTAAATAATCTTTTTGATTGATTTGGTCTTGTGAATTTCTAGCTAGAAAAATTCCAAAAGTTCCAAAAACATCTTTTAAAAAAGCAGAACAATCTCTATCACCATTTAATCCGCCCCAACCATAGTTTTGTCCTATTAATTCATTTGCTATTGTTTTTAAATCCAAACTAGAAAAATTACTTCCGAGTTTAAAAAAATCCTCTTTTTTGACCTTTACTTCGCTAAGTTTTGCGTTATTGTTTAAATCTTTTTTAAATACTTTTAAGGTATAAAAATTAGGACTTTCTTTGCTAACTGCTAAAGGCATTCCAATTCTTGCGTATTCTATAAATTCATCATTTTTATCAAGTAGGGCGATTTTGTCTTTTTTAGGCATTACAAAATCTTTAGATGATTTATAATCATTTAAATCTTCATCACTAATAAATGCAATATTTTTATTTTCTATAAAGCCAACTACCACGCTATTATAAACAAAACTCCAGCCAAAATCCTTGCTATAATGAGATATTTTAATAGGGGTATATGCGTAGATAAATGAGTTTTGCAAATAATCAAAAGGATAGCCTTCTCCTGCTAATTTAGGATTTTTAAATCTTGGTTTTTTAGTAGGTAATAATCTTAAATTACTTGAATTAACAACAATAGCATTTTTTGATACTTGATTAATATTATCAAAATTAGCATTATCTACTATATTACTTATAAATTCTTTAGAATATAATTGATAATTTTCTCCGTATCCTACATTGTTTAAAATATCATTTGCAATATTTTGCATATTAATATTTGTTTTATCAACTTTCCAAACACTAAAAAGATTTTTTAAAAAATCATCTTTTAATTTTTGTGAAACTTTATTATTTATGTAATATTCTTTATCATCATAATCTTTTAAATCTTGAGATGGTAAAGTAAAATTATTATTACAAGCTGCTAACAATATGCTAAAAATTAATATTAAATTTTTCATATTATTTAAACCTTATCAAAATTTCACCTATAAATTTATTATCTTCGTAAGCTTCAACCCTATAAATCTTACCTGCTTTATCAATTGAGTATTGTTTTTGCATATTTTTAAGGCTTAGTTTTATACTATCTTCACTATCTTTTGCGTTATAGCCTATGACATTTATCCTTACTTTATCGTGTTTTTTAACTAAAAAATAATTTTTTACTTCAATCATTTTTGCAAAATTAGTTGTGATTTCTTTATCATCAACAATTAAATTTAACTTATCAATAATATCGCTATATTCAACATTTTTTTCTAAATACAAATTAGTTTGAAAGCGATTGCCGTATTGAATACTAAAGCCATTATCTTGATTGTTTTTAAAAATCGCAGTTAATTCATTGCTAGCTTTATAAGTAAATGGCAATTTTATTGGAATAAATCTTATTTTTTCTCTTGGTTTTTGAAGGCTTAATAAAAAGCGATTTTCAATTTTAATTAAAATCGGTTTTTCAATAACTTCTCTTACTGCATTAGGATTTAATTCAAATTCTCGCTCAAACTCAACTCCAGCAGCCTTTAAATAGCTCTCAATTGCTAGTAAATGATAATATGCTCTTTCGTGAGTTAATAGATTTTTGCTAGCTTCGTTTGCATAGGCGGCTTTGCCTTGAGTAATTGCATAATAAGTTAGGCTTTTTAGCATTTCTTCATCGCCATTTGCTGTGTTTGTGTTTTTTAAATGATAGCTATGTAATTTGTGTAATAAATTATTATTTATACTTTCACAAGCCTTACTTGCAATTTCGTTTAAATTCCCGTATTTTGCGTCAATTTGCTCTTGGTCAATTATGCAAGAATTTCCCCATTTTTTAGGATTTTTATCCTTATTTATATAATTTGGAGAATAATATCCACTACCATCGTGAAGATTTATTATGAGTTTTACTTCAGGTAAAGTTATTATTTTTTTGATTAATTCAACCGTGTAATAATCAGGGTCATCTTCGCTAAGTTCAGCAAATTTGCGATTTAAATCTCCAAATTCTCCACGACTTCTAGCAATTATTGAATCAAATGCGAGATTTGGCACGACAATTACTTTTCCTTTAGTGATTTTATAATCCGTGATTAATAAACTAGCAGCGTGAAAACCACCTGGCTCATCTCCTTGAATACCGCCAAAAATCAAAACGGTATTATCACAAACTTTTTCACATTCTCCTAAAGTGTTTATAGTAAAATTTAAAGCAAATAAATTAAGACTTAAAAATGTTAAAAATATCTTAAGCATTCAAAAACTCTCTTACCATTTTATCTACACTAAACACATCATCAATAGTATTTATTTTACTATCAGCAAATTTATCTAAAGCCTTAAATACTGCGTCGCTAATATCATAGAATTTACATTCATCTTTTAAATATTTATATACAAATTCTTCATTAGCAGCATTGATAATAACACCTAAATCAGGATTATTTAATAGCTCATCTTTTAGCCTAAAAATAGGGTATTTATTAGGATTTATCTCAAAGAATTCTAATTTAGCAAGTTTTAAAATATCAAAATATTCACAAGCAGCAAAATCACTCTCACCTAAGAGTGCATTTGCAATGCTAAGCTTCATATCAGGCACGCTAAAATAAGCACTCATTGAGCCATTTATACTTTCACAAAATGCGTGAATACTTGAGCTTGGCTCTATGATTGCGTCTAATTCTAAATTAGGATATAAATGTTTTGCTTCTATTAATTCATAAAGCTTATTTGTCATTGTTGCACTATCTATTGTGATTTTTGCTCCCATATCCCAATTAGGGTGTTTTAAGGCTTCGTTTGCTTTTAGATTTGCAACTTCATTGTATTTAAAAAATGCCCCACCACTAGCAGTAATTGTGAGCTTTTTAGGGTGTTTAATACCCCTTAAAAGTGCTGCTAATGCACTATGCTCGCTATCAATAGGAGAGATATTAAAAGTATCAAGAAATTTTCCAGCCACAACCAAGCTTTCTTTATTTGCTAAAAAGAGTTTTTTATCTAATTCTTGAGTTTGTAAAGATATTTTAAGCCCTGCAAATCCTACTATTGCATTGATAATTCCATCACTTTTTAAATCTTGCATTATAAATGCAGCGTCTTTTATTGAGTATTTATTAGAATGATTGACTTTATCTAGTATTTCATCACTTGCTAAGACTATTTTAGGATTAAACATTTTTATTTGTTCGTTTAATAATTCATAGTTTTTATAAGCACTAATGCACTCTAATTTAATATCAGCTTGTTTTATTATTTTTAAAGCATTAACGCCGATTGAACCAGTTGAACCAAATACGCTTATAATTTCAGGTTTTGTTGGATTTATAGTAAAGCTCATAAGAATACCACCATAATAATACTAGCAAAAATCAAAGCATCAACTCTATCTAATACTCCGCCATGTCCAGGGAAAAGCTCCCCACTATCTTTAACTTTTGCTAAGCGTTTTAAATAGCTTTCAAATAAATCTCCAAATACAGCAAAAAACGCCATTAAAAATGATAAAAATAAAACTCCAAAAAAGCCAATCTCACTATAAACAAAACTAGCATAAATGCTTGAAATTATTGTGCTAATGATAATTCCACCGATTACTCCTTCTAAAGTCTTATTAGGAGAACTTGGGCTAAAGCTAGTTTTTCCATACTTTTTACCTACAAAATAAGCAAAACTATCACATAAAACAACGCTTAAAAGCAACCAAATAAAGCCACTTAATTCAAATCTAATATAAGTTTCAAAAATAAAGCTAATTCCAATTCCTGCATAAATAAATGGTAGAATTTCTTTTAAATCTCCTTGTTTGTATGCTAAAAAAGAAGCAAGAACTAAAATAGCAAAAATCATAGAAACCACAGGCATTTGAGTATAAATTCCTAATATCAATCCTAAAGCTAAAATTAAATAATTATTTTTAGTATCAAATAATTTACAAGCTTCAAAATATCCAATGCCACTAGCCAATAAAAATATTATTAGCCATAAATAATAAGAATTTATCGCTAGAAAAATTACTGCAATTATTGCAAAAATTAAGCCTGTTTTTATTTTTTCATTCAACATAAATACTCCTTAAACAAGTTTATCAAAAAGCCTATCGCTTTCTTTTATTTCTTCAATTTCTTCATCTTCTTCTATCATAACACCGAAAAAATTAGCTCTTTTATGCTCTTTTTTAGGGCGTTCTTCTTGATATGATTTTTCATCATCAAGATTTGTGTTTGTTTTTGAGCTTTCGCTACTTTCTTCTATTACATTAACTTCTGGCGTAACTAAAGTAATTTGCTCATCAGCAAACATTTTTGCATTATGTTTTGCGTGATTATCAATCGCTACGCCTTGATTTTGATTTATATAATTTATATTTCCAATATTATTTACACTCATAAAAAAACCTTTATAGTATCGTAATTAACATAATTAACGAATGCTTTTTCAATAATTTTTACATTTGCTCTTTTTGTAAAATCTACTAAAAAATTACCTTCTTTTTTACCAGAATAACAAGCACAAAGACTTGCAGCATGATAGATTAAATCTATATCATAGCTTTTTTTGTTGCTTGAAATTATTACATGAGAGCCTTTTAAATCCTTTAAATGAAACCATAAATCATCTTTTTTGCTATTTTTTAGCAAATATTCATTAGCGTTTTCATTAAGTCCTACGCTAATTTTGTAATCATTTACATAAAAATTTAATATGTTTGGATTTTGCTGGGTTTTGCCTTTTTTATTGTTTTTTGCGAATAATGAGCGTAAAAATACTTCATCTTTTGTGCAAATTATTGCTTGTTTTAGGCTATTTAAAGCATTTATTTTTTCGTTTAGATTATCTTTTTCTATGCTTATATTTTTTGCTTTTTGGCTTAATTTTTTAGCGTTTTTATAAATATTATTTAGCTCATATTTTGCAGAGTTGATTAAAGAATATTTATAAATTCCTATTTCAAATTCTCTTTCGTAATCTTTTATTTTATATAAGTTTTCTTTTAGTGCATCGCCTTTTGCGTATTCATAAAGTGCTTTTTTGTTTAGCAATTCTTCATCTTCTAAAGAATTTATTAAAAGCTCTAATTTTTCAATTTTTTTATCATTTTCCATTATTTTTTGAGCTTTTAATGAGTTTAATTTCTCGTTTTGAAGACTTGCAAAAATATTTGCGAAATAAACTTTAAAATCTTCAATTTTTATATTTTTTTCAGTGATTTTTGTAGGTTCTAAATCTATGTAAGGTTCATTTTGTAAAATATCTCTAAGGTTGTTTTTGCCGTATCTTAAGGCACTTATTATATTTCTTTTATCATCTAAGATTAGTGCATTTGTAAATTTTCCTGAAAACTCAAGTATTAAATAAAATTCCATTTTTTTATAAGCGTGAGCTAAGGCTAGTTTAAACTCTAAAATCCTATTATTTATAGGCACTTTAATATCTAAAATACTTGCGTTAAAAAGCATTTTTTTAAGTTGTAAATCAAATGGACTAGTATAATCTTTAGCATATAAATTACCACTATAAATTGCACTTTTGCCCTTGGTTAAATCAAAATATAGTTTATCTTTAAACTCAATACATAAGCAATTATCATTTATTCTATATGCACGATTTATCTTTTTATATTGCTTTAAATAATCTTTAATTTGCACTAAATCATAATAATTCATTTTTAATCCTTTTATTAATTTTAACGGCTAAAATTAATAAAATTAGAAAAAAAGGGAAATCTATGACTTTAACAGAACAAATATTTGCTCATCATATAGGAAAAGAAGTAAAAGCAGGTGAGATTATTGATTGTCCTATTGATATGGTAATAGGAAATGATATTACAACTCCAATTTCTATTAAACAATTTAAAAAAAGTGGTGCTACAAAATTAGCTAATCCTGATGGCTTTGCAATTGTGCTTGACCACTATATTCCTGCAAAAGATATTCTAAGTGCAAATCAAGCAAAAATTAGTAGAGATTTTGCAAAAGAACATAATTTAAAATATCTTTTTGATGAAAAAAATATGGGTATTGAACATGCACTTTTACCTGAAAATGGACTTATTAGCCCAGGTGATGTGATAATTGGTGCAGATAGCCATACCTGTACGCACGGAGCTTTAGGAGCATTTGCTACTGGAATGGGAAGCACTGATTTAGCGTATGCAATGATAACAGGTAAAAACTGGTTTAAAGTGCCAAGTGCTATTAAAGTGCAGTTTCGTGGAAAATTAAAGCCTTGGGTTTATGGAAAAGATTTAATTTTAGAAATTATTAGAATTTTAGGCGTTGATGGGGCTTTATATAAATCATTAGAGTTTTTTGGAATTAAAGAGCTTGATATGGATAGCCGTTTTAGTTTATGTAATATGGCGATTGAAGCAGGTGCAAAGAATGGAATTTGTGCTGTTGATAATGTTACAAGAGAGTTTTTAAACTCGGTTGATTTAAAGAGAAAAGGCGTTGAGTTTAGCCATTTGCCAAATGCTGTTTATGAAAGAGTAATTGAGATTGATTTAGACAAGCTTGACCCTGTTGTAGCATATCCGTTCTTACCAAGTAATGGTAAAAGTATAAAACAAGCTGTAAGTGAAAAGGTAAAAATTGATCAAGCATTTGTAGGCTCATGCACAAATGGAAGGCTAAGTGATTTAAGAATTGCAGCGAGTATTTTAAAAGATAAAAAAGTTCATTCAGATGTAAGAATGATAATTACTCCAGCTACAACCAAAATTGCTTTACAAGCTCAAAAAGAAGGCTTAATGGATATATTTGCTAATGCTGGTGCAGTTGTTAGTAATCCAACTTGTGGTGCGTGTTTAGGTGGATATATGGGGATTTTAGCTGATGGAGAGCGTTGTATATCAACTACGAATAGAAATTTCGTAGGTCGTATGGGTGCAAGAACTTCAGAAGTTTATCTTGCAAATAGTGCAATTGCGGCTGCTAGTGCAATTAAAGGATATATTTGTTCTCCTGATGAGCTTTAAAAATAGCGTTTGCCTAATTTTAGGTGGTGGAAAATCAAGTAGAATGGGGCAAGATAAGGCTAATTTACGCTTTATTTATAAAAAGCGTGAAATTAGCCTGATTAATTATTTATATGAAAAATTACAGCCTTTATTTAATGAAATATATTTTTGTGCTAAGGCTAAGCCAAGTGATTTAAAATGTAAATTTTTAAAAGATAATTATGAATATTTTCATCCGATTAATGGTTTAAAGACTTTTACAAATATTAAAATTCCTAATTCAAATTCTGTTTTTGTAATTGCAGTTGATTTTGTAAAAATTAATAAAAGCTCTATAAAAAGACTTTTTTATAAACATAAAAGATATAAAAGTTCAGTAGTGGCAAAAAGTATCAAAACTCATTTTTTATGTGGTTTTTATAAGATGAGCGATTTAAAATATTTAGATGAATTAGATGAAAATTGCAAAATTAAAGATTTTTTTATAAAGTCAAAGGCAATTACTTTAAGCTTTAAAAATGATAATATTTTTTTAAATATGAATACAAAAAGTGATTTTGAAAAGTTCATTAAAAGTTACAGACATTAAACATTTTATGTTATAACTAAGCCTTTTTTATGGAGAGTTTGGCCTACTGGTGTAGCCCTAAGACTTCAAATCTTGTGGTGGGGTAGTTGACTATTCTGCGGGGGGTTCGATTCCTTCACTCTCTAGCCAATTTTTAGAATTTTAAATAATATTTTAGGTTTAAATTATAAAATATTTTTTGATTTATGGTTTTTAGGAAAACAAGTTGAAAGAGATTAGAAGAGTTGATAATTTTGAATATATTATAAAAGTTACCGTTGTTATTATTGGCTTAGTTCATCTTATATATACTATTAGTTTTACCTTAACTGGTTTATATTTCTTATTACCTTCTAGCATAATTCAAATTCTTATATCTTTAATTGTAGCCTACATTGTGTTAGTCAAAAATAAAGGACACGCAATCGCTACGATATACGCACATTTAGATATATTATTTTCTTGTTGTTATTGCACTTATTATCTTGGATGGGGATATGGTTTTACTATGATAATAGTTCTTTTATTATCATTAGCGTATTTGCAAAATTTCAATACTTTTTTAGTTCCAATAGGTATTGGACTTGTAGAAGCGACTGCTTTTTTTGTGATGTTATATATTACAAAAGATACTCCAAATTATCCAAATCCTTTTATGCCTTATATAAATATCGCTAATTTTTTATTTATGGTAGTTACATTGTTAGTTTATATTTGGCTAAATGATAGAGAGAATGCAAAGATTATTAAGCAACTTGATGATAGAAAAGAATTTTTGCAATATAAGGCAGAAAATGATTATTTAACTACGCTTTTAAATCGTCGTGCTATGAATGAAATACTAGATAATGTATTAGAAAAATTAAAAAATAAAGAAATAAATTCTTTAGCTGTAGCAATAGGCGATATTGATAATTTTAAACATTTAAATGACACTTATGGTCATAATTTTGGAGACTTAGCTTTAAAAGAAGTTGCTAGGGTGTTTAAAAATGAATATGAAAATAATGAAAATACTTATGTAGCTAGATGGGGTGGAGAAGAATTTTTAATACTATTTAGCAATTATTCTTATAATGATTCTTTGCATTCTTTGGAAAAAAGCAGAAAACTTATTGAAAAATTACAAATTAAAGATGAATTAAATAAAACAAGTGTTACTATTTCAATAGGTATGAGTTATTCTATAAATTTGATTAATAAAGATGTTTTGATAACAAAAGCAGATGCAGCACTTTATAATGCAAAAGACTCTGGTAAAAATAGAGTAAAATCAGTGAATTTGGGTTAGATATGGGAAGTTTTTTAGATAAAGATGACTTGATTATTGCAAAAAGAATTGCGGGATATATATTACTTATATTTTCTATTCTTTATCTATGTTTAGCGATTTTTATGGGTAGTTTAGGTCATAATTATCCTATGTTTGTTAATTTATTTTTATCTTGTGTTTATGCTTATTCTTTAAAAAAACTAGATTCATTAGATATAAATAGTTTGGTTTATACCGTTCATTTTGTTTGTATAGTTTATGCTATTTTTATGGTTCTTTATTTTGGCTGGGGTTTTGGGGCTCAATATTTTTTAATACCTTGCATAGCGTTTTGTTATGTAGGTCAATTTGAAAATAGAAAAATAATTTATGCTTTAGCAATTCTTGAAAGTATTATTTTTGAAGCTTTATATATTTTTATGGAAGTTAATAAATATACTTTACAAAATCAATTATATGTATTTGGATATGATGTTAATGGTATTTTTTACATAATACATAGTCTTTTTGCTTGTCTTACAATTATAATTGTTATGTATTTTTTAAAAATTAAAGTTTATAAAACAATTGAAATAAAAGAAAATGCGAATGAAGTTTTGAGTATTAATGCTTCTACTGACCCACTTACATATTTATTAAATCGTTGGGCTTTTATGGAAAAAATTCATTTAATTCAATATAAAAAGAATTTTCATTTTGCTTTAATAGATATAGATTTTTTCAAAAAAGTTAATGATACTTATGGTCATAGTGTTGGAGATGAAGTTTTAAGAGTAACTGCAAGTTGTATAAAACTTAATTTTTCAAAATATACTGATATGATTGCTAGATGGGGTGGAGAAGAATTTTTAGTATTTGCATTAGGTTGCAGTGAAGAAGAATTTTATGAAGCTTGTAATAATTTTAGAAAAGAATTAAAAAATAATAAATTCTGTGCTGGTGATTTTAGTATAACTGCTAGTATAGGATGTTTGCATATAAGTGGTGATTTTGTATATAGTAATTTTGATAAATATATTAAAGAAGTTGATGAATTATTATATGTGGCAAAAAATAGTGGTAGAAATAGGATAGAATCAAAAAGCGTATAGACAATGAATGAATTTAGGCAGATAGAAAATATAAGACAATTAGTAAAAATCACAATGATTTTACTAACACTTACACATTCTTCTTACGGAACTCTTTTTTATTTTTTAGGACTTCATCCTATGGTTAATATTAAGTTTATTGAAGCATTTATTGCTTTAATAGCTACTATTTTTATTTTAAAAATTGATAAATATCATAATATTGCCGTTTATTTTACGCACGCATCAGTTTTAATATCTTGTTCAATTTGCACATATATGCTAGGTCAAGGATACGGCTTTTTAATAGTTATGATTATGTTGTTGTCTTTAGGCTATGTTCATGATTTTAGAAGCTCTAAATATCCTTTAATTATTGGTATTTTTGAAGTTGTTTTATTTTTAGCAACTGCAATTGTTACTAAAGATATTCCTGATTTTGAAAGTGATTATAAAGTATTTGTATATATATTTAATATTATAAATATTACTGCTGTAATTATTTTTTATTCTTCATATACTCATAGTATTGATGTAAATGAAAGCAAAATGCTAGAAAAAGAAAGTGTTAAATTACAAAATAAAGCTGATTATGATTATTTGACAAATATTTTAAATCGTCGTGCAATGAATGAGATTTTGCATATATATCATAACTATTTTCAAAAAGACCAAATTCGTTCTATGGTAATTGTTTTAGGCGATATTGATAATTTTAAGAGCTTAAATGATGAGTGCGGTCATAATTTTGGTGATATTGTTCTTAAAAATACTGCAAAAATTATTAAAGATAAATTAAATAAAAGAGCATCTAGTTATGTATCAAGATGGGGTGGAGAAGAATTTCTAATCTTACTAACTGGTCTTAATATAGATGAAAGCGAAGAACTGATTAATGAAATAAGAGAAGATTTTTCTAATTACACTCACAAAGATGGTTACAATGCTAGGAAAACTACAATTACCTTTGGAATTTGCTATTCTTTAAGACTTGAAAGTATTGATTATATGTTATCTCAAGCTGATAGTGCTTTGTATAATGGTAAAAAATCAGGTAAAAATAAAGTAGAAACTATAGTTTTAGGACAAATATGATAGATTTTGAAAAAAGAAAATATGAGTTAGTTGAAGTTTTACAAGCCGAAAAAATTATGAAAGGTATCATAGTATTTAATTTATTTTATGCTCTTATTATGATACTTAATGATATTCCTTATTTGTTTTTAGCATACTTTATGTTAGCGGGGTTATTTTTAATCTCTTTAGTTTTTGTAAAAAGTAATAATTTTAATGCTTGTATTCATATCACTTTTTTTGCTAGTTTGATATTTTCTGCTAGTTCAATTTACTATCTTGGTTGGGGATATGGATTTGAATATTATATATTACCAATAATGTCTTATTTTTATGTAGGCGTTTATAAGAAAAAAACAACAGTTTATATAATCGCGTTTTTTGGCCTTTTATATTATTTATTTATGTATTATTTTTTCTATATAGAGAATAATTCTTTAGAAATTCCTTTATATTTATTTCACGAAGACCCTAGAATTTATTTTAATTGTTTTAATGGTTTTGTTATTTGCTCTATTTTTATCATTGTATCAAGTGCATTAAGACAACAAATATATATAGAATTAGAAAATAGGCAAATTATGAATAAAAAATTAGATAAAAGTGCTAATTTTGATTATCTTACAAGGCTTATGAATAGATGGTGTTTTGTGGATAGTATTGAAGATTTAGAGATTAAAAATAAAGTAAGTATTGCTTTAATAGATGTTGATTATTTTAAAAAAGTAAATGATACTTATGGTCATAATGCTGGAGATGAAGTATTAAAAAATTGTGCAAATCTTATGAGAAAATATTTTGGTGAATATACTGATTTGATTTGTAGATGGGGTGGAGAAGAATTTTTAGTATTAGCTTATAATGTATCAGAAACTGATTTTGAAAATACTTGTGAGAATTTTAGAATAGAATATGCAAATTCTACTTTTTCTATTGAGGGATTAAAATCAAGTGTAAGTATTGGGTTAATTTACATTGATAATAGTTTTGCAAGTAATATTTTAGATGAATATATAACAAAGGTTGATAAGTGTTTATATGAAGCTAAAAATACTGGTAGAAATAAAATAATAAAAAATATAATTTAATTTAAGCAAAAATTAATTTTATTAGGATAATATACAGCTTTTATTTTTAGTGTGCGTTCATAGCTCAGCTGGATAGAGCAACGGCCTTCTAAGCCGTAGGTCAGAGGTTCGAATCCTCTTGGGCGTACCACTTAGCGGATGTGGTGAAATTGGCAGACACGCCAGACTTAGGATCTGGTGCAGCAATGCGTGGAGGTTCAAGTCCTCTCATCCGCACCACTTATCACTTTATTTATCTTTTTTAATCACCTTTTTAATATTTGTTACGAAAAGTTACATTAACACATAAAAGTGCTAATTTTCTTTGCTTAAAATCTGATTTTATTGTAACATAAGTCCTTTTATTTTATCAAAAAGGAGCCTTAATGGTAGAAAACCAGCAAATCAAACGAAATGGATTTGAAAAAATCTTACACAAAATTGAAGTATTAGGAAACAAATTACCTGATATTACAATTCTTTTTTTAATTGCATTTTTTATTGTGATGATTTTAAGTTTTGCATTAAGTTTTATTGATTTTTCTTACATTCATCCAGTTAGTCATGAAAAAATTGTAGTTAAAAATATGTTTGAAATTCATAATTTAACTGAACTAATAGTTAGATTAGGCGTTAATTTTATAACTTTTCCTGCTTTACAATTAGTTTTAGTTGCTACTTTAGGAGTTAGTATTGCAGAAGGCAGTGGTTATATTAGAGCATTACTAATTAAAATGATAGGAATAGTTCCAAAAAGCATTGTTGTTCCTGTGGTTATATTAATTTCTATATTTTGCCATATAGTATCAGATAGTGCTTATGTATTTTTAATGCCAATTGCAGCTGCTATGTATTATAGTGCAGGTCGCCATCCAATAGCTGGAATTACTACTTCATTTGCTGCACTTGCAGGTGGGTTTAGTGCTAGTTATATTCCAAGTGTAGTTGATCCGTTAATGCAAGAATTTACTCAAAAAGCAGCAAGGACAATTGACCCAGAAATAAGCGTAAATGTATTGTGTAATTATTTTTTAAGTATTTTTTCAACTTTTAGCGTAATTGCTGCTTGTTGGTTTGTTAGCTCAAAAATTATTGAGCCTATGCTAAATAAAACTATGCCTATTGATAGTGATTGCAAAATCGCTCATTTAGAAAATGAGAAATTAAGCTCACAAGAAAATAAAGCTTATTGGGGAGCAACTTTAACATTTATATTTATGGCTTTATTATTATTTGCTGTATCAATTCCAGATGATTCGGTTATGCGTGGTGCTAATGGCTCACTTACTAGTGCTGATGCAGCTTTAATGAAAGCTATTGTTCCATTAGTATTTTTATTCTTAGCAATTCCAGGATATGTATATGGAAAAATTAGTGGCTCTATAAAAACTTCAAGTGATTTATCAAAAATGGCTGCAAGTAGTTTAAATACTCTTACTACTTTTATAGTATTTTGTTTCGTATGCGGGCAGTTTTTATATGTATTTAATACTTCAAATCTTTCAACTCTATTAGCAATTTCAGGAGCTGAGTTTTTAAAGAGTATGAATATGCCTTCAGTTTTCACCGTTTTAGGAGTGATTATATTTACAAGCTTTTTAAATATTTTTGTTACATCAGCTACATCAAAATGGGCTATATTAAGCGTTATTTTTGTTCCTATGTTAATGTTACTTGGAATTAGTCCTGAACTTACTCAAGCAGCATATAGGACGAGTGATAGTGCGGTAAATGTTATGACACCTATGTTTCCATTTTATCCATTAGTGATTGGTTATTGTCAAAAATATTATAAAAAAACAGGGGTTGGAACACTTAGTTCATTAATGCTTCCATTTGGTATTGCTTTATGGATAGCTTTAGTTGGTAGTTTATTTATATTCTGGGCTTTAGGTCTTCCATTAGGATTTGATACTACTTATGTTTATAATTTTAAAGGTTAGATATGTTGGTAGAAGACTTTATAAAATATGTAAAAATCTCATCTCAAAGCGACGCTAGTAAGAGTAATACTCCTACTAGCGAAGGGCAGTTGCAATTAGCGAAATTATTAAAAAGTGAGCTAGAGAATTTAGGACTTAGCGAAATTAAGCTAAATGATAATGGTATTTTAACCGCACTTTTAGCTGGTGATAAAACTAAGACTAGCTTAGGTTTTGTAGCTCATCTTGATACTATTGATGTTGGGCTTAGTCCTTGTGTAAATCCTAAGATTTTAAGATTTGAAGGTAAGGATTTAGATTTAGGTAAAGCGGTTTTAGAGATTTCTAAACACCCTGAAATTATGAAGTATTTAAATGAAGACATTATTTTTAGCGATGGCTCATCTGTTTTAGGGGCTGATAATAAGGCTGCAATTGCTGTTATTATAAACTTAATTAAAACTCTTAAAAATAGTGATATTAATCATCCTGATATATTTTTAGCTTTTGTGCCAGATGAAGAAATAGGGCTTTTAGGCTCAAAGCAGCTTAATTTAGATGATTTTAGGACAACTCATCCTTATACTATTGATTGTTGTGAGGTTGGGGAATTAATGTATGAGACATTTAATGCAGCAAGTGCAAAGCTTAATATAATAGGTGTATCAGCACACCCAATGAATGCTTATAAAATAATGCTAAATCCAACTTTATTAGCAAATGAGTTTATAAATCTTTTTGATAGATTGCAAACTCCTGAAAATACTAAAGATAAAGATGGATATATTTGGATAAATGAAATGCACTCAAATCAAAACGAAGCTAGTGTGTGTTTAAATATAAGAGACCACGATAAAACTAAGTTTGAAGAGAAAAAAGAATACATTAAAACTTGCGTTGATTTTATGCAAAATAAATATAAAAAAGCTAGTTTTAAACTAGAAATGAGCGATACTTATTACAATCTAAAAGATGCTTTAAATGATGATAATAAAGATAGTTTAGATAAATTATATAAAGCTTTTGAATTATCAAATATTAAAGCAAATACAATTGCTATGCGTGGTGGGACTGATGGAAGTGCGTTGAGTGTAAAGGGTCTTTTTACCCCGAATTTTTTCACAGGAGCACATAATTTTCATTCAAGATTTGAGTTTTTACCTGTTAAATCACTTGAAAAATCTTATGAAGTAGCACTTAATTTAGTAAAAATATATTCAAACTAGGAATTTTAATTCCTAGTTTTAAATTCTTAAAAGCTATATCCTAAATTAACTCCGTATCTAATACCTTTAGCTATTACATCATTTGTATAACTTGCTTTAATTCCTGCATAAAAGCCGTCTAAATTTCGAGTGAATTTATAACCTAGCATAAGATTTGCTTCATAATTTAGTCTTTTTTGTTGCTCGTTAAATAATTTATCTCTTTTATTATCTAAATAAAATTTTGCAAAAGCACTAGCTTCAACAACTAATCCTTCATCAAAAATATTCATAGTGCTAGCTCCTAATTTGATTAAATTAGTATTAGCTACTAAATTTTTAGTATTAGTTTTGCTTTTGATTTTTTCATGACCTAAGCCACCTAAGATATTAAAGCCTGATTTAACTCCTACATTATTATTAAAAAATCCAATACCACCTAATACATTAACAGCAGTATAAGTGCTTGAAATTTTGCCACTTTCTATATTATTTTTATATTCTGAATCAAAGTCGTGAATGCTTAAATCTGCACCAAAAATAAAATCATTATCATAATTACTAAGTTTATAAGAATTTATAAAAATTCTTCCTTGATAAATACCATTATCGCTTAAATTAAGCCCGTAATCTTTAGCTTTTCCTACCATAAAATCAGCACCTACGAAGTTTTGTGCGTTTAGGCTGATTACACATATTAGTGTTGATAAAATTTTTTTCATATTATCTCCTTTTTAAAAAATGTTAATTCTATATTTGTATTTTTATATTTTAGTAATTTATAAATTATGACAATATATAGGCTTTTTGATATTAGAAATAAGTTGTCCGTTATTATTTTTAGGAATTGTTATAAAACCTATATTATTTATTACAATACATATTGAGTTATTTTGGTCTATATTAGTTGATTTGCTTAGTCTAATAATATATGAATTAGCTTTTATTAGATTATAAGTTTTTGTTTTATTAGTATATGAACTTGAAAATAATTCTCCTAATTCATTTACCATTATTCTATGAGTTTTTTTGTATTTATTATTTAGATTATAAAATACATCAATTTTAGTTATTCCAAAGCTTTTTGTAAGATTTGTCCTTGTTGTAAGCAAATTATCATCTACGCTTATTCCTGCATATCTAGCTCCAATTAGTTTTGTTTTATCAAATAAATCTTTTGCTAATTCATTTGCATCTGGATTTGATGAGCTAGAACCTATGCTATCGCTAAAAATACTATATCCAAATTCTTGATGATTGCATTTGTATTTGTTATATGAAGTTTTTGTATTTGCTACACAATGAAAATATATTTGCCAATATGATTTATCGTAATTTGTCGTATAATCATATACATCGTAATTTAGTGCTAAATCACGAAGTATATAAATATCTTGAGATAAACTCCTAGCTGCTAGGATTAAAGAATTTGAATTGATTTTTGATATTGCTATACTTGAGAGTATTCCAGCTACAACTAAAACTAAAACTAATTCAATTAAAGTAAAGCCACGCTTATTTGCACGCAGCTTTGTCAATATGTACGAATCCAGAATATTTCTCTACATAAATACAAGCTATATCACTACCTTTTGAAATTTCTATTTTAAATCCACTTGGATTTTGATTAAAGTTTAAAGGCTCTCCTAATTCATTAAATATAATAGTATCCGTAGGTGTTAGACCGCTAGCAGGAGTTGTTGTTGGTGTAGTTGGGGTAAATGTTATATTGTATTTTTTAATTTTAAGAATAGCTGTTCTTGTAGCACAATTTTCATTGTTTTCAAAATCACATATTCTTTTATCAGGATTTAAAAAATCTTCAGCATATTCTGCTAAAACAGGCGTACTTCCTTTTGTGTTGTATTCGGTTTTACTAATTTTATAAATCTTATTAGAAGCTATTGTAAAGCGATAATATTTATTATGATAACCATTTGTTCCATCATAAGCGTCATCTCCTAACGCTAGAATTTTTGTATATCTAATATCGTTTGCAATACTTCTAGCAGCATCTATTAATTCACTTGTGTGTATTTTAGAAACAGCAACCGCGCTAAGTATAGCACCAACAACCATAACAACTAATAATTCAATCATAGTAAAAGCTTTTTTCATACTTACATCCATTCTAAAACTTGAGCTAACTCATTAGCTACAAAGCATTTAATACCTTTAAAATTACTTTTATTTGGAATTATAGCATTTTTAAAACCTTGATTTTTTGCTTCATTAAGTCTAATATCAAGGCTGAAAACTTCGCAAATTCCACCATTTAAACTAAGCTCTCCAATAAATACACTCTCATTGCTTAAAACTCTATTTTTAAAGCTAGATATTATAGCAGCTGCAACTGCTAAATCAGCAGCAGTTTCACTAACTTTTATCCCACCGCTAATATTTATAAATACATCATATCTTGCAAGTGGAATTTCTAATTTTCTCTCAAGCAAGGCTAAAATCATATCAAGTCTATTTCTATCAAATCCGGTTGCACTTCTTTTAGGATATGCACTTTCGCATACTAAAGCCTGAACTTCAAGAGTAATTGCTCTGCTACCTTCTAAAATAATAGTTAAAGCACTTCCTGCGTGATTTTTACCTACAAATCTAGTTTTAATATTGTTTGCACTTATAAGTCCATTTTCGCTCATTTGCCAAATGCCTATTTCGCTAGTGCTTCCGAAACGATTTTTAAATCCCCTTAAAATTCTTAATTCCTTACTAGCATCACCTTCAAAATAAAGCACCACATCAACCATATGCTCAAGCACTCTAGGTCCTGCAATTGAGCCTTCTTTAGTGATATGTCCTATTATAAATGTGCTAATATTATTGCTTTTGCTTAGTTTCATTAGCTCAAATGTAAGCTCTCTTACTTGAGTGATTGAACCAGCACATGAACTTATATTTTCTGAATAAATAGTTTGAATACTATCTATAATTAAGACTTCATAATTATTGCTTAAAACTTCATTTTTAATATTTTCAAAACAAAGTTCTGTAAGTAAAAACAAATTATCTTCATTAGCATTTAATCTATTTGCACGAAGTTTTATTTGACTTTTACTCTCTTCAGCACTAACATAAAGGACTTTTTTGCCATTTTTTGCTAAGTTTGCAGCGGTTTTTAAGAGTAAAGTTGATTTTCCAACACCAGGAGAGCCACCTAGTAAAACTAATGAGCCTACAACAAGCCCACCACCTAAAACCAAATCAAGCTCTTTATCATAAGTTGAAAATCTATCAACTTGCTCAATTAAAACTTCTTTAATACTAACTGCTTTATTTGAATTTGGTTTTATTTCGTTTTTTAATACTTCAATTTGAGTTTGATTTAATTCTAAATATGAATTAAATGCCCCACATTCAGGGCATTTGCCTAAAAATCTAATTTGCTGATTACCACAAGCTTGGCATTCATAAAGGCTTGATTTTTTCTTAGCCATTGTTAAAAATTCCGTCTAAAAGAACCTTTAAATATTCATTTGCTTTAAAAGGAGCAATATCATTTGCACCTTCTCCATATCCAAAATATAAAATTGGTAGTTCTAATTCTCTTGCAATTGCAAATAATGAACCACCCTTACTTGTTCCATCAAGTTTGGTAATAATTACTCCATCAAGCTTTACTAAATCATTAAAAACTTTTGCTTGATTAATACCACTATTTCCTTGAGTTGCATCTAGGACTAGAATTTTTCTATGTGGAGCGTTTTCATAAGCACGAGATGAAATTCTTATTATTTTTTCTAGTTCATTTGCTAGATTTTTTTTATTTTCTAATCTTCCTGCTGTATCAATAATCACATTATCATAACCTTTGCTAAGTGCTTTTGTAATGGTATCAAAAGCAACTGCACTTGGGTCATGCCCTTGTTTAGTGCTTACAATATCGCAATTATTCTTACTAGCCCAAAGTTCAAGTTGCATAATTGCACCTGCTCTAAAAGTATCACAAGCTCCTAGTAAAACTTTTTTGCCTTGATTTTTATAAAAATTACTTAATTTTCCTATGGTTGTAGTCTTTCCTACTCCATTTACACCTAATATCAATTCTACAAATGGTTTATCATTAGAATTTGAATTAGGATTTTCATACATAAAATATGAGCTCATTACTCTTTCTAAATCTGCTCTTTCAACTATATCTTTAGGTGGTAAGTAGTATAAAATCTCTTCTACTATTTCATAAGTAATATCAGCATTTACTAGCATTTCTTCTAATAAATCTTTACTTATTTTTTCGTTTTTTGGTTTTACTTGATTTATAGCTTCAAGTGTTTTTGCTAAGCCTTTTTTTAAAAAATCTAACATTATTTCATAACCTTTTGAATATCAATATCAAGCATTTCTTCATAAACTGCACCTAGATAGTTGTTTATGTTTTTACCATTTTGGTCGTATAAAGCAATATATGGAATGCCGTTAATTTCTCCTAAAACTTTTAAAAATGTGTAATTATTATCACCTGTAACAATATCATAGCTAATACCATTATCCTTAATAAATTTAGCTATTTCTTCATCACTTTTATCTTCTAATAAAACACCAATAACTCTTAATCTATCTTTATATTTTAATGCTAAATCATTTAAGTGTGGAATTTCAGCCTTGCAAGGTGGGCACCAAGTAGTAAAGAAATTAAATAATATAATTTTATCATTTGAAGTAAATTCTAAGTCTTTATTATCATTATTAATTCTTTTAATTTCAAAAATCTCATCGCTATTATAAAATTTTAAAGAGAATTTAATTAGTCTATTAAAATCAGGTTCTTTTTTAACTTCAACTTGAGTAATTTGTTCGCTTTCTTCTTCTTTTTTATCTTCTTTCTTATCAAAACAAGCGGTAAAAAACAATAAAGCAACGCTTAGCAATATAGCTTTCATTTTAATTCCTTATGTAATATGCTTATAAATTTTTTAGGTTAGATTATGGATAAAAAGTTAATAAGAGAAAAATTTCATAAAGAAAATTATAAATTTTGTAAAAATTACGGAAGTTTTAGAGCTATTTTAAAAATAATATCTAAAGTTAAAACAAATAAAAAATTAAATCTTTTAATTTATATTGCAAAAGATAAAGAAATAAATTTATATAAATACAAAAGATTTTTATGTAAAAAATTCAATATTTATATTCCAAAAATGCTTAGTGATAATAGTTTGGCTTTTAATAAATTAAGGTTTCCATTAAGTGAAGTTAGATTTAAAATAAAAGAAAGCTCAAGTAAGATTGAAAATATTAAAATTGATATTGCAATTATACCTGTTTTAGGAATTGATAAGGATTTTAGAAGAGTAGGTTTTGGCAAAGGATTTTACGATAGAACTTTTTCTAAAATTGATTATGATTTATTAATTATTTTTATTCAAAATATAAAATCCGTTACTAAAAACAAAATTTGTTTAAAATCGGATATTCAAGGCGATTTTTATATCGCAAATGGTAAAACAATAAAAAGAAAGAGAAATTATGACATTAGTTGAAATTATATCGTTATTAGCGGTATTTATTCTAGGAGGAGCATTAGGGGTTTTAGTAGCCAAAAGAATACACGAAGCTCATTTTAAAATTCACGAAGAACAAGCAAAAGCAAAAGCAAAAGTGATTGAATATGAAGCTGAAAAAATACTAAGAAATGCTGATAAAGTTCTAGAAAATGCCAAAGCAAGTGAGGGTAAGATTGAGTTGAGTTATAAAAAATCTTATGATGAAAAGATTTTAGAACTTCAAAAAGAACACGATAAGAAAATTCTAGAAATTGAGAAAAAAGAGCAAATTCTAGCAATAAACGAACAAAAATTAGATGAATTTAAAGCAAGTATTGTAAAAAGCGAGCAAGCTGCAAATGAATTGATGGAAGAAGCAAATATGCTTAAAAAATCTTGCGAAGCAAAAATGCAAGAATTATTAAGCAGTATTGAAAATATAAGTGGTTTAACTCAAAGCGAAGCAAGAGAATTAGTAATAAATCAAGCTAAAGAAGATGCAAGAGATGAAATCGCTCATATTGTAAGAAAATGCGAAGAAGAAGCAAAATCTCAAGCAAAGGCAAAAGCAGGATATATCTTAGCGCAAGCTACTACTAGATTTGCAGGTGAATATGCAAGTGAGAGATTAATTAGCGTAATAAATCTTAAAAGCGATGATTTAAAAGGAAGAATTATTGGTAAAGAAGGAAGAAATATAAAAACACTTGAAATGGTTTTAGGTGTTGATGTAATTATTGATGATACTCCAAACGCAATTATTATTAGCTCATTTAATGTTTTACGCCGTGCAATTGCTAAAAAAGTAATTGATTTGTTAATAGATGATGGAAGAATTCAGCCAGCTAGAATTGAAGAATTACACGAAAGAGTTTCAAAAGAATTTGAAGAAGAAATGTTTAATGAAGGTCAAAATATCATAATGGATTTAGGACTTACAAAAATGGCTCCTGAATTAGTAAAATTAATTGGCCGTTTAAAATATCGTGCAAGTTACGGACAAAACGCATTAGCACATAGCTTAGAAGTTGCACATTTAGCAGGAATTATCGCAGCTGAATGTGGTGGTAATACAAGACTTGCAAGGCGTGCTGGAATTTTACATGATATTGGCAAGGCTTTAACTCACGAATATGAAGGTAGCCATGTTGATTTAGGTGCTATGGTTTGTGAAAGGCACAAAGAGCATCCTGTGGTATTAAACGCTATTTTTGCTCACCATGGGCATGAAGATGCTCTAAGTATTGAAGCTGCTGCAGTTTGCACAGCTGATGTTTTAAGTGCGGCAAGACCAGGTGCTAGAAGAGAAGTTTTAGAAGCGTTTTTAAAGCGTGTTAGTGAGCTTGAAGCTATTGCAAAACAACATTCTCAAGTTAAAAAAGCTTATGCAATTAATGCTGGTCGTGAAATTAGAGTTATTGTAAATGCTAAGCTAATTAATGATGATGAAAGTGTTCTTTTAGCTAAAGAAATAGCTAGTGAAATAACAAGTAGCTTACAATTTCCAGGAGAAATTAAAGTAAATGTTATCCGTGAAACTAGAGCTGTGGAGCTAGCGAAATAATGCAAGAATTTATAGAAAAATTTGTAGAATACGGATATATTTTAGTATTTTTATACTCTTTAGGCGGCGGTATGTTAGCACTGCTTGCCTTAGGAGTGTTTGCAAGTGCTTATAATGTAAATCCTTATATTAGTATTTTAGTAGCTTTTGTGGGTAATTTTTTAGGCTCGTCAGCTTTATTTTATTTTACTAGAGCTAGTAAAAAAGACTTTCAAAAACATCTTGTAAAGCATAAAAGAAAACTAGCTCTTTTAGTAGTTTTATTTAGAAAAAATGGCTTTATTTTTACTTTAGTTTGTAAGTTTGTTTATGGGCTTAAAACCTTAGGTCCAATAGCAGCTGAGATTTCAAAATTAAGCTTTTTTAGATTTAGTATTTATAATTTAATTTCTTGTTTTGTTTGGGCTGTTGTGGTGTTTTATGCTGCGTTTTATTTAGGAGATAGTTTGGCTAAAACTTTTGATGAATATTCATCTTATATGCCAATTATTTTACTTGTTTTATTGATTGTAATTTTCACATATTTAAAAATAAAAGCGAAGAAATGAAAACTAAGAAATTATTAAATATTAGATTTTTTTTAAGAAAGATAATTCATTTTAAAAATCATAAATTCCTAAATCAAATTCTACTAGATTATCCGAAATTATCTAATAAATTTAGCGAGAATTTAAAATATCACAATGATATGTTATGCAAAAAATACGGGGCTACTAATTTTACTTTTGAATATTCAAATGAATGTTTTAAAAGGGATTTAGAAATTATTACAAATAGATTTTCGGATATTTTAAGTAATGATGAGATTATTTTTAATGAATTTGATTTAAAAATTACGCTTAGCTCAAATCCTAAAGTAATTAGCGAAGGACTTTTTACAATTCATTTGCATTATAAAAATGAGCTTTTATATTCTTTAAGTTTTGTTTTATTAAATGATGCTTTATTAATCACGGCCTTACAGGGTAATTTAAATACTAAAGATGAGATAAAAGAATTTACTAAAGTTTATTTTGGTTTAAGACCGCTTAATTTTATTATATTTTTTGCTTTTATTTTTGCTGAGTTTTTAGGTATAAATAAAGTTTGCGGAGTAAAGGATAGATTTTTAGTATCAAGATTTAAACGCAATAGAAAAAGAGATGGAAGAGTATTTGTAATACCAAATTATGATGAAATATGGCAAGAAAATACAAAAATTATTAAAGAAGAAAAATCATTTTATGTATTAGAATATTTGCAAAAAGATTTAGAAGAAATACCATCAAAAAAACGCTCAATGTATAAAAAAAGATTTGAGTTCTTAAAAACGATTAAATTGTAAGCAATAATTATTCCTAACTAGCTAAAATGCTCTTTATGAGAGTAGATAAATTTTTAAATGCAGTAAATATCACAAAACGCCGTTCAATTTCACTTGATATGTGTAAAAACGGCGTAATTTGTATAAATGGAAATGTTGTTAAACCTAGTAAAGAAGTAAAAGTTGGCGATATTATAAGTCTAAATCTTTTAAACGAGCAAATCAGATTTAAGGTATTAGCTTTACCTACAACTAAAAATGTAGCTAAAGCAAAATCAAATGAATATGTGGAAAAACTAGATGATAATCAAGGCTAATTTAGATAATTTAGATTTAGTGGTAAATGAGTTTGGTGATAATGGGATTTATTTATTACAAGGCGATTTAGCTAGTGGCAAGACTACTTTAGTAAATAAAATAGCAAATAAAAAATTAAATCAAAAAGCAATTTCTCCAACTTTTAGTGTATTAAATACTTATAAAAACGATACTAATACGATTTATCATTATGATATTTATCAAAAAGGAACAAAAGCTTTTATAGAAAATGGTTTGTTTGAGAATTTGTTTAATGATGGTCTTCATTTAATTGAATGGGCTGATGATGATTTTATAAAAATATTAGAGCAATTTGCACTTGAATACAAGATTGTAAAAATTAGCACTAATAATGAAGGTAGGCTTTATGAGTTTAGTTAATTTAAAAGCGTGTGGTCTAAAAAAAAGTATAAAAAATATAGAAATTATAAAAAATGTAGATATTAGTATGGATAATTCTCAAATAGTAGGATTATTTGGAAGTAATGGTGCAGGAAAAACTACTACATTTTATATGATTTGCGGACTTGTTAGTCCTAGTGCTGGGGATATTTTTTTAGATGATTTAAATATTACTAACGAGCCACTTCATAAACGCGCAATTCTAGGCATTGGTTATTTACCACAAGATTCAAGTGTTTTAAAAGATTTAAGTGTTTGGGAAAATATGCAAATTGCAGCAGAACTTAAAGGGCTTAAAAATATAGATGAATTAATAGAAGAAAAATTAAATCTTTTAAAGATTTATGATAGAAAAGACCGCCTTGCAAAAAGTCTTAGCGGTGGGGAGCGTCGTAGATTAGAAATAGCTAGAGCTTTAGTTTTAGAGCCTAAGTTTTTATTACTTGATGAGCCTTTTGCTGGGGTTGATCCAAAAAGTATTAATGATGTTCAAAGCATTATTAAGGATTTAAAAGATTTAAATATAGGCGTATTAATTACTGACCATAATGTCCGTGAAACCCTTAGAATTTGTGATAAAGCTTATGTTTTAGATAGTGGCAGTATTTTAGCTAGTGGAAGTGCTAAAGAAATTGCAAATAATGAAATAGTAAAAAGCAAATATTTAGGTAAAAACTTTTCTTTATAATGTTAAAAGTCCGTCAGCAAGTAAGCCAAAAGCCAAAATTATCTCAAACCCTTAGAAGCTGGTTGCCACTGCTTCAAGCTAGTAGTGATGATTTAGAAGATGAAGTAAATAATCTAGCAAAAGATAATCCTTGCATAAAAATTAGCTCAAAAAAAGAAATAAATGATAAAAAATCTAACAAAAGTATAAGACAATTATATTCTAAAGGCGGTGGTTTGATTGAAGAATTAAATATCGCTAAAAAAAGCATATATGATGATTTAGAATTACAGCTTAATAAGACTTTATTTCCTACTCAAAAATCTCAAGAAATTGCAAGAATTATTATAAGTTGCCTTGATGAGAATGGATATTTTGTATATGATGAAAATATTTGTTTAGGATATTTATTAGAAGATATAGAAAAAGTTAGAAAGAGATTTTGCTACCTTGAGCCTTTAGGAGTTGGTGCGATTAATTATATTGAAGCTTTAGAGTTTTGCTTATTGAATGCGAATTTAGAAAATGAATTATTTTTATTATGTAAAAAGCTTATAAATGATTTGGATAATTTATCAAAATATACTAAAAATCCTTTATATAAAGACGCAATAAGAATTATAAAAAGCTTTAATCTACCGCCTTTTATTGATGATTTAGAAGATAGCAAAGAGATTATTCCTGATATTTATATTTTAAATGAGAATGGAAAATTAGAAATAATTATCAATGATGATTATTATCCGCAGATTGAAATTCAAGACTATAAAGAGTTAAAAGAACAAGTAAAAAATGCTAAAAATTTAGTAGATGCTTTAGAGATGAGAAAGGCGACTTTAAAAAAACTCGCCTTAATGATAGTTGAATATCAATATGATTATTTTTTAGGTGGAGATATTAAGCCATTAAAAATGCAGGATTTAGCAACTGAACTTGATAGAAATACTAGCACAATTAGCCGTGCAATAGCTAATAAATACATTAGCTCAAATCGTGGGATAATAGCTATTAAAGACTTTTTTGCAGCAGAATTAAACGATGGCACAAGTAATAAAACCATCAAAGAATTTGTAAGCGAATTAATCAAAAATGAAAATCACTTAAAACCTTTAAGCGATCAATTAATTTTAGAAAAAATAGAAAAAGAATTTAATGTAAAAATAGTAAGAAGAACTATCACAAAATATAGAAAATTACTAGATATTCCAAGCTCAAGCGAGAGAAAAAAATTATATTCATTAAGGTAGAAAAATGACTTATTTAGAACTAAAAGAAAAATATAAAGATATAAGAATTATAGCGGTTAGTAAATACACAACAGATGAGAAAATAATGGCTTTACATAAATTAGGGCAAATTGAATTTGGTGAAAACAAAGTGCAGGATTTAGCTAGAAAAAAGGCTGAATTATCAAGTGATATTAACTGGCATTTCATAGGAAATTTGCAAAAAAACAAAGCTAATTTACTTATAAAAACAAAGCCTGTTATGTGGCAAAGTTGCATTAATTTAGACCTTGCAAAATATGTTGATGCTAGACTTGATTATGAGCTAGATACATTGCTTGAGATAAATGTGGCTAACGAAGATAGCAAGGCTGGTATTAATCCAAGTAAAGCGATTGATGAGTATTTAGCGATTAAACAAAATTGTAAATTCATAAAGCCTGTAGGAGTTATGTGTATAGGTGCTATGAGCGATGATATTAAGCAAATTATTAAGAGTTTTGATTTGTGTTATAAGATTTATGATGAGCTTAAAAAAGATGGAGCTAAGATTTGCTCTATGGGTATGAGTAGTGATTATGAAATAGCTATTAAAAGTGGAGCAAATATGATACGCTTAGGCAGTGTACTGTTTAAATAATGAAATAAATTTTCATTTTATAAGATAAGTTTTTATAGTTTTAGTTATCTTAATTTTTATATAAAATATTATTAAATAATAAGAGCTATTTTAAGATATTATTTTTTTAATTTTATATAAAGTTTTGATTTTAAATTCCAAAATCTTTAATATCGTAAATATTGTTTATTACAAATACAAAATAAAATATATATAAGTTCTAAAATATCTTTATATTTAAAATATTGAAATTAACAATATAATATTAATTTGCTTTTTATTTTAAAGTATTATCTCCTATTTTAAATTCTTAAAATGTATTGAATTTAAAATAGGAATTGAGTTTATATTTTTAACTCCCATTCATAAGCGCTTTTGCAAATTAATTCAAGGTTGTCGTTACTATATTTCCAATCTGTTAAAGAAGTTATTTTTTTATTAGATGCTACAAGTGAGCTAGGATCTCCTGTGCGTCTATCTGCCATTTCTACTTTAAAATCATTACCACTGATTTTTTTCATAATATCAATTACTTCTTTTACGCTAGTTCCTTTTGAGTACCCAACATTAAAGGCTTGACTTGTTTTTTGGTTTTTTAAATATTTTAATGCTTCAATATGTGCGATAGCCAAGTCATCAACGTGTATATAATCCCTTACGCAAGTTCCATCAGGGGTATTATAATCATTACCATATAAATACATTTTATCTCTTTTATTAGCAGCACATTCAGCAGCTATTTTTATAAGCAAGCTAGATTTACTAAATTGACCTAAAGGTGCAATTAGGCTTGCTCCTGCAACATTAAAGTATCTTAATGCTATGAAATTAAATTCTTTCTTAGCATTTGATAAATCATTTAATATATATTCGCCTATTAGTTTTGTTAAACCATAAGGATTTATAGGATTTTTTGGAGTATCTTCTGTGATTAATTCATTAGTTTTTGGTTCTCCATAAGTTGCAGCAGAACTTGAGAAAATAAAATTATTAATATCGTATTTTTCACAAATTTTTAATAAATTAATCATATTTGATACATTATTATCATGATATTTTAATGGATTTTGCGTGCTTTCAAATACGCTAGTATTAGCTGCAAAATGCACTACACAATCTATTTTATTATTGGTTACTATTTGTTCTATTAGTTCTAAATTTCCAAAATTTCCTTCGTAGAATTTAAAATTATCAAATTTATTTAACACTTCTAAAGCCCTTGCATTTCCAGTGCTAATATTATCAATACCTATAACTTTATAATTATTCTTTAAAAAATGATAACTTGTAATTGAGCCAATATAACCTGCTGCGCCTGTAATTAAAATCATTCTTCATTCCTTTCTAAATGTATTATTTCATCAAGCACGACTGTTGCGTATGAGCCTTTTTGTAGGCTAAATTCAAGGCTAAGTTGTGCTAATTCTTCATTATAGTTAATTTTTTCATCATTTGTGTAAGTCCATAAATATCTTCTTGAACCATTTTGAGTTTTTAATAAATCAAAATAATCTTTATATATGCTATTTTCAATTTCGCCTAAAAAACCTTCATTTAATTTAGGTTTATTTCCTAGTATCAATCCAGAAGGGCTAATATCTCTTGCTAAAAATCTTTTTAAACCATTTTCTAAATTCTCATTAAATACCTTGCCGTAAGGATAATGCTCATATATTTCATTATCAAATAATTTAAAAAATTGCTCTTGTTTTTTTAGATTTTCAACTAAAGTTTTATCCTTATAAAGTGCTAATAATTCTTGTTTAGAAAAATCATTGCTAAATCTTGAAATTTCTATTCTTTTTGATAAATATGTATTGAATAATTCGCTTTGAAATGCAGAAATTAAAAAGTTATTTAATTTATTATTTTTAAATTTTAATTCGTTTTTTAATATTTCTAAGCCTGTTTTTGCATTATCATTATCTTTGCCAAAACGCTGATAGCCATAATAATTAGGAAAGCCATTTTCTTTAATATTTGTAAAAATTTGTTCAATCTTTAAGGCGTCAATTTTATTAACTTTTTTTAATCTTATAAAAAATGAATTACCTTTTAAATGTCCGATTTTTAATTTATTATTGTGTAAAAAAGTATCAATAATTTTACATTTTTCATGAGAAAATTTAGCTAATTCTTTCTCGTATTTTTTAGGCATTGAAATGTATTGAAATGTAAGTCCTTGCTTGTCTTTAAGACCTGCGTAACCAAAATCTTTTGCTTTAATTCCTGTTGCTGCACTTAAATCTTTTAAAAGTTCATTTGTGCTTAAATCTTTCTTTTGTATATGTAAAATCAAATGCTCTCCAGAGCCACTAAATTCGTATAATGGTATTTCACGCACTACGAAATCGCTAGAATTTTTTGAAAAATAAACATTGATTTTTGAATGAGTGTTTGCTCTTAAATACATATTAAATCCTTTTAATAATTTATAACATTTTTTTGATATAAATTAGTAAAAAAGGAATTTTGTTATGAGAAGTTTTATTTTAAGAGTATTTAGATTTGATGCTAGTAGAGATTATGAGTTTTACTATAAGCCATATGAGATTAATTTAAAAGACATTAACGATAGTTCTACACTTTACGATGTTTTAGGGTTAGTAAAACAACAAGATAGATATTTTAATATGCCAGATTGTAATGAATTTGTAAGGATTGAAAATAAAGTTTTATCACTTAATACAAACATAAATGAACTTATTAAAAAATTTGGAAATGATTTTTGTGTAAGTGCAATTGATTTAAAAAGAGCAAAGCTTGATTTAATGTGTGATGATAGTGATTTTATAAAAGTTTTTGATTATTTTAAAAATATTTGCAATGCAGATGATTATAAAGATTATTTAACTTATAAATTTTTATATTATGCAAGTGATATTCGTGAATATAATGATGAATTTTTAGGTGATAGTGCATTTGTGTTTGCAAATAAATTATTAGAAAAATATCCTAATAAAAGAAAAGATATTTTAGATATTGTTTTTGATAAGGAAAAAGGAATTGAGTATAGTGTAAGCTTAAAACCATTCTTATATAGTGATTATGAAAAATATGAAGAAATTAAAAATTCTTTAAAACATCAAAAGGAGATTAGATGATAACTTTAATAAATGATGATTTTAATTTTTCTAATTTATTAAAAGGTGATTATAGAAAAACCTATGTAAAAACACCTAGTTTTATGAGTGAATATAAAGCAGATGAATATAAAAAAGAATTTGATTCTTGTTTAGGAGAGATGAATTTAATCTGCGATACTAGTATTTTAGATTATGCAAAGAAAAATTATAAAAACGCTTCATGTATTATTCAAGATTTACAAAATATAGAAATTAAAAACGATTTTAATGGTTTTAATGTAGCTGTTTATCGTGGTTTTACCATTGATTTATTTTTACATTTTTTAAAAAAGACTAAGGCAAAATTAATAAATTACGAAACTCAAGAATTTGAAAATGGTTTTAGATTTTTAGATTTTGATAAACAAGTAGCATATAAAAAAGCAGCTAAGATAGTTTTAGATGCTTATGATAGCGGTGCTGATTTTTTAGTGGTTGGCGATAGTTTAAGCTTTAAAATGTTTGATACTTTAAGTGGTGAATTACAAAAAGTATCTAATAGAGATTTTAGTGATTTTTATATTTTACATATGGCTGAGTTTATAAGTTTAGCTAATGGTAATATTCCAGCTAGTCTTAAAGAACATAAATTAAAGGTTAGTTTGGTATGAAAATAGCCATTGCGTGCAAGGATATTTTATTAGAAAAGACTTTAATATTATTTTTACAAGATTATTTAGCAAATAAAAAAGATTGCGATTTTTTAATCACTGATGAAAAATTAATGCACGCAAAAAAACCACAATTTATAATAGGTTTTAATAATGCACATTTAAAATTGCCTTTTAGTAAAGAGCAATTAATTGATGCTTTATATGAGTTTTCAAGCACAATAAATCAAGATGATAATAAGGTTTTAAGTTTTGAAGAAAAACTTGATAAATTACTTAATAAATTTAAATATGATTTACTTCAATTAATGTATGAAAAATAATGTTTTAAGAGTTCAGAGTGGTTTTTTAAAAGGTAAAATTTTAGAAAATCCATCAAAAGATACTACAAGAGCTACAAAAAGTATAGTTAAGTCTTGTGTTTTTAATGTTTTAAGAGATGAATTAAGGGAATATGTTTTTATAGAAGCATTTGGCGGTAGTGCTAGTATGGCGATTGAGGCTATTAGTAATTATGCAAAAAAGGCATTTGCTATTGAGATTGATAAATTAGCGTATAAAAGTGCTTTAAAAAATACAAAAGATTTAAATATAGAAGTTTTAAATGACGATACTTTTAAAGCTTTACCTAATATTATTACTAAATTACAAAATGAAAAAACTATTCTTTATTTAGACCCGCCATTTGATATTAGAGATGGTTTTAGCGATGTATATTTGAAAATCAAGAATTTGTATGAGAATTTAGATTGTGATATTGTCATTATAGAGCATTCTAGCAAGGTTGAATTTGTATCTTTAAAATATACCTTATTTAAGGTAAAAAAATTCGGCAACACAACTCTTAGTTTTTTTACTAGGTCTTAATTTATTTACTTTAGCTTAATAGAATATAGAGCATAATTTTTTTAGTAGGGATACGCAAGCCGAAAGGAAAATTATATATATTTTTATTAGGAGATTTTATGAAAAAGTTTTTATTAGTTTTACTTGCTTTTTCTAGTGTTGCTTTTGCTGCAGAAACTGAAATTGGTAGCGAGTTATTAAAAGCTTGTTCTGTTTTAGCTGCTGGTATTGGCTTAGGTGTTGCTGCACTTGGTGGTGCTATTGGTATGGGTCATGCTGCTGCTGCGACTATTGCAGGAACTGCTAGAAACCCTAGTTTAGGTGGTAAATTATCAACAACTATGTTTATTGCTATTGCGTTAATTGAAGCACAAGTAATTTATGCTCTAGTTATTGGATTAGTATTATTATACGCTAACCCATTTTTAGGATAATTTTAGGCTACTTTTGTAGCCTTTTTTGCGTTTATGGTGGAATTGGTAGACACGCTATCTTGAGGGGGTAGTGCCAACAGGTGTGCGAGTTCAAGTCTCGCTAAACGCACCATGAAAAATAATATTATAAAAGGATTTTGAAGTGAAATTATTAGTAGTAGATGATAGCTCTACAATGAGAAGAATTATTAAAAATACTTTACAAAGATTAGGTCATGAGGATGTTTTAGAAGCTGAACATGGCGTGGAAGCTTGGGGATTGTTGTGTGCAAATAGCGATATTGATGTTTTAATAACAGATTGGAATATGCCTGAAATGAATGGTCTTGAACTTGTTAAAAAAGTAAGAGCTGAAGCTAAATATGCAGATATGCCAATCATTATGGTAACTACTGAAGGTGGTAAAGCAGAAGTTATTACAGCATTAAAAGCTGGTGTTAATAACTATATAGTAAAACCTTTTACTCCACAAGTATTAAAAGAAAAATTAGAAGATGTTTTAGGATAATTATGCGTAATACTTATCAAGAATTAGTTATTAAAACAAATAATTTGGAGTTTATTAGTGATTTTGTATTTGCGTTTGATGTTGATGCAATTGAAGAAAAAAATGATGAATTAATTGTAAGAAGTGATAATAATCTTGATGATTTAGTTTTTGCATTAAGCGAGTTAAAACAAAAACTTAATGATGCTAATTTAAATATTAATCTTACTTATGAACTTTGTGAAAAAGAGAATAAGGATTGGATTAATGAATATAAGAAAAATATAAAGCCAATTTTAATAGATAATATATATATACATACTACTTGGCAAGAGCCTAAAGCAGGCTATGTAAATCTAAAAATAGACCCAGCTTTAGCTTTTGGCTCAGGTCATCATGAAAGCACAAATTCTTGTGTAGAATTTTTGCAAAAATATTATAAGGGTTGTAAAACAGGCCTTGATGTAGGATGTGGTAGTGGAATTTTATCTTTAGTTATGGCTAATTATGGCATTAGTGTTGATTCTTGTGATACTGATGAATTAGCAATTATGAGTACTAAAAATAATTTTGAGTTAAATAATCTTAAAATTAATAATATTTGGCAAGGTTCTTGCGATAAAGCCAAAAAGAAATATGATTTAGTAGTAGCAAATATAATTGCCGATGTGATATTAATTATTAAAAGTGATTTGATAAAAAGTCTTAATGAGAACGGAGTTTTAATTCTTTCTGGTATTTTAAATACTTATTCTGAAAGGATTAAAAGTCAATTTTCTTCACTAACTTTAGTTGATGAGAAAATAAAAGGAGATTGGCTAACTTTAGTTTATAAGGTGAAAAATGAATAATAATGAAAATAAGAATTCTAATAAAAATCCAATAGTTATATTTTTAATTTTTTCACTATTGGTATTTGGTGGGTTTTCTTTATTTTTTGAAGAAGGTGGAATAGCTGATAATGGAAATAAAATAAGTTATTCTGACTTTAAGAAAAAAATAGAGACAGGTGAAATAACAAAAGTTCAAATAGGACAAACTCAAATAAAAGGTAGCGGTCTTAACTCTAGTTATACTGCAAACTTAGTAAGAGATTCAAATCTTACTACTTTACTTGATAGTAAAAATGTAAATTACACATCTTATTCTGAAAATAACTTTTTATCTAATTTATTATTTACTTGGATAATTCCAATTTTTATATTTTTTGCTATTTGGGGATTTATTACAAATAGAATGCAAAAGAAAATGGGTGGCGGAATTTTAGGAATTGGAAACTCAAAAAAATTAGTAAACTCTGAAAAACCAAAAGTAAAATTTGATGATGTAGCAGGTGTTGAAGAAGCAAAAGAAGAAGTAAAGGAAATAGTAGATTTTCTAAAATACCCAGAAAGATATATTAAATTAGGTGCTAAAATTCCAAAAGGTTTATTATTGGTTGGACCTCCAGGCACAGGTAAAACTCTTTTAGCAAAAGCAGTTGCAGGTGAAGCTGATGTTCCATTTTTTAGTGTTTCGGGTTCAAGTTTTATAGAAATGTTTGTAGGTGTTGGTGCTAGCCGCGTTAGAGATTTATTTGAAAACGCTAAAAAAGAAGCTCCGGCAATTATTTTTATAGATGAAATTGATGCTATTGGTAAATCTCGTGCAGCAGGTTCACATATGGGCGGGCACGATGAAAGGGAACAAACTTTAAATCAGCTTTTAGCTGAAATGGATGGGTTTGGTTCAGAAAGCCCTGTAATTGTATTAGCGGCTACAAATAGACCTGAAGTGCTAGATGCAGCATTACTTAGACCGGGTCGTTTTGATAGACAAGTTTTAGTTGATAAGCCAGATTTTAAAGGAAGATGCGATATTTTAAGCGTTCATATGAAAGATGTAAAAATTGCTAAAGAAGTTAAAGTTGAAGATATTGCAAGACTTACGGCAGGACTTGCTGGGGCTGATTTGGCAAATATAATAAATGAAGCTGCATTACTTGCAGGAAGAAATAATAAAAAAGAAGTAGAGCAAGGCGATTTAACTGAAGCAGTTGAAAGAGCTATTGCAGGACTTGAGAAAAAATCAAGAAGAATAAGTGATAAAGAGAAAAAAATTGTAACATATCATGAGTGTGGACATGCTTTAATAGCAGAGACAACTAAAGGTGCTAAAAAAGTTACAAAAGTTTCTGTTATTCCTAGAGGTTTAGCAGCGCTTGGTTATACTTTAAATACTCCTGAAGAAAATAAATTCTTAATGCAAAAACATGAGTTGATTGCAGAAGTTGATGTTCTTTTAGGTGGTCGTGCAGCTGAGCATGTATTTATTAAAGAGATTTCAACAGGTGCTAGTAATGATTTAGAAAGAGCAACCGATATTATAAAAGCAATGGTTTCTATGTATGGTATGAGTGATATTGCTGGGCTTATGGTTTTAGAAAAACAAAGAAATCAATTCTTAGGTGGTGGTCAAACTATCAAGGATTATTCAGATGATATGGCTCATAAATTAGATGAATATGTTAAAAACTTACTTGATGAGAGATTTAAATCTGTTGTTGCTACTTTAGAACAATATAGTGGAGCAATTGAAACAATGGTTGAAAAACTTTATGAAAAAGAAGTAATAGAAGGTAGTGAAGTAAGAGAAATAATTAAAAATTATGAAATAGAAAATAATTTTGAAACTAGATTAAGTGAGATAGAAAAATGAATTTAATAGCAAATTGTGGAAAAAAGATAATATTAATTGCTTGGATAATATTTATATTATTTACTTTAATATTTTCTTTTTCTTGTTTGTTATTTTTAATTTTAGTATTACTACATTTATTTTATAAAAGGGTTGAGAGAGAAATCACTGATTATGATAATAATACTATAGTAAGTCCAATTGATGCAAAGGTAGTTGGAATATATGTTGATGAAGATAATAAAAATATAGTATTAACTTTAGAAAAAAATTATTTTAGCTTATTTTTAAATTCTTCAGAAGTTAGAAGTGTGATAAAGTCTGAAGATATTTATAAAAAGCAATTTAATGGTTTAAAATATAATGATAATTTTTATTCTAATGCTACTGAAATAGTATTCAATAAAGATATTTCATTAATTTTAAAACCTGCTAAGTATTGTGTAAATTCTTTTTATGACATAAAAAAAGCTTTTAAAGGTCAAAGAATTGGATTTTTTTCAACAGGATTAGTTGATATAAAATTACCATATAATTGCACTTTATTAGTTGGAATGCACGATAAAATCTTAGCTAATGCAGATATTGCAAAGATTGGAGAATAAAATGGAAAAAAATTCTCATAAATTAGCTTATATTTTACCTAATTTATTTACAGCAGCATCTATATTTTTAGGCGTTTTAAGTATTTTAGCGTCTATTAAAGGCGATTATGATAAAGCTATGATTTTAATTATAGTAAGTTTGATTTGTGATGGCCTTGATGGTCGTGTGGCAAGACTTACAAATACAGCTTCAAAATTTGGAGTAGAATTTGATAGTTTAGCTGATATTATTGCTTTTGGAGTTGCACCTGCGGTACTATTTTATTTTAATTTAGGTCAAGAGTATGGAAGACTTGGTTCTCTTGCTATGGCTGTTTTTATAATATTTGGTGCAATTCGCTTGGCTAGATTTAATGTTACAACAGGCACATATGACCCAAGAGTTTTTATAGGTCTTCCAATTCCAACAGCTGCGGTTGTTTTAGGTATTTGGGTTGTGTTTTATAAGCACCATTTTGATAATAATTCATTTATAGAAATTTTTATTATATTTCTTACGTTTTTATTGTCGTTTTTGATGGTGAGTAATGTAAGGTATCCAAGTTTTAAAAAGATAGAATTTCAAAAAGCAAATATTTTAAAAGCTTTAGTGATTTTAATTTTTATTTGTTCTCTTATATATTTACGCCCTTTAGAGATTTTTACCTTAATAATGAGCGCTTATGTTATTTATGGTTTATCAAGAGCGATTTATAATTTATATATAAAAAAGATTAAAAAAGTAGGATAAATATGTTGGATAATAGTAGCGTAGCAGTATTTATAGATGCAGAAAACATACCTGCTAAATATGCTAGAGAAATATTTGACTACGCTTCTAATTATGGAAATGTTATTATTAAAAGAATATATGCTGATTGGAGTAAAGAAAATATTCAAAATTGGCGTGAAAAAATATTTGATTATGGCATTATTGCAATGCAGCAATTTTCTACTTCATCGGGTAAAAACTCATCTGATATGTATCTTACAACCGAAGCTTTAAGCATATTTTATGAAAAACAAATAGATGTTTTTGTTATAGTTTCAGGTGATAGTGATTATACGAGTTTGGCTCAAAAATTAAGAGAAAACAAAAAATTAGTAATTGGAATAGGGACTAATAAATCTTTAAAATCATATGTAAATTCATTTAATGAGTTTTTTTATTTGGATAATGAAAAAGTTAAAAGTAGTGATAAAGACAGATTAAAAGCAATTCCAAAAGAGCAATTAAAAGAATTAGAACAAATAATAGATAATTTAATTGATGAAAAAACTAGAGCAGAATATGCAGTAATAAATACATATATGCAGAAAAAATATTCTGATTTTCATGCTAAAAATTATGGTTTTAGTAGTTTTAGACAATTAATTGAGAATTTTATTTTAAAACATAAGGAATATCAAGAAAAAGTATCTGATGATAGATGTACTTATTATCTTGTGAAAAATTCTACACTCCTTCGCCCAAACAAGGGCGATATAGACTAAAAATTTATTAATAATACATATACTAACAATACATTAAATTAAAGGAAAGAAAAAATGAGTGAAAGAATTATAATATTTGATACAACTTTAAGAGATGGTGAGCAAAGTCCAGGTGCTTCAATGAATACAGAAGAAAAAATCCAAATTGCTTTAGCGCTTGAGCGTTTGGGTGTTGATGTTATGGAAGTAGGGTTTGCAGCATCTAGTCCAGGAGATTACGAAGCGATTAATAAAATTGCACAAATTATTAAAAACTCAAGCGTTTGTTCTCTTGCAAGATGTGTAGAAAACGACATTATTCAAGCAGGTAAAGCACTTGAGCCAGCAGCTAAAAAACGCATTCATACTTTTATTGCGACAAGTCCAATTCATATGGAATACAAGCTTAAAAAAACTCCAGCAGAAGTTCTAGCAACTGCAGTTAAGAATGTAAAATTAGCTAAGAGTTTATGCGATGATGTTGAGTTTTCTTGTGAAGACGCTTTAAGAAGTGATGTAAATTTTTTAAAAGAAATGGCTGATGCAGTTTATGAAGCAGGTGCAAGGACATTTAATATCCCTGATACGGTTGGATATAGATTACCTGATGAGATTTATAAGGTATTTAAAGAAATTAGCGATTATACAAAAGGAAGACTTATAGTATCAGCACACAATCACAATGATTTAGGTTTAGCTACTGCAAACACACTTGCTGCTATTAAAGGTGGTGCTAGACAAATTGAAGTAACTCTAAATGGCTTAGGTGAGCGTGCAGGAAATGCTGCTTTAGAAGAAGTTGTGATGGCTTTAAAGGTTAGAGCTGATGAATTAGGCGAGTTTTATACCACAATTAATCATAAAGAAATTTATCCATCAAGTAGATTATTGTCAAATATAATCGGTGTAAATCCACAACCAAATAAAGCAATAGTAGGTAAAAATGCCTTTTCTCACGAAAGCGGAATTCATCAAGATGGCGTGTTAAAACACCCTGAAACTTATGAGATTATGAAAGCTAGTGATATAGGATTAGTTCAAGATAATTTAGTTTTAGGAAAACATAGTGGAAGAGCAGCGTTTAATGATAAATTAAAATCTCTTGGCTTTACATTAGATACTGATGAGTTAAATCGTGCATTTGCAGAGTTTAAAGACCTTTGCGATAAGAAAAAAGAAGTATTTGATGAGGATTTAATAGCAATAGTGGCTGCTGATAAGATTAAAATAGAAGAGAAATTTAAGCTTATAAATCTTCAAGTAAGCGATTGTTCATCAGCACTTGCGACTGCTGCTGTTACTATGGAGTGCGATGGAGAAATATTTAGCGAAGCTGCTATTGGAGATGGTGTAATTGATGCGGTATTTAAAGTAATTGATAGAGCTAGCAAGGTAAATGGTAGCTTACTTGATTATAAGGTTGATGCGGTTAGTAAAGGTAAAGATGCTTTAGCTCAAGTTAGTGTAAAAGTTAGCTTTGAAGGTCAGCGTGCAATCATTGGTCACGGGCTTGACCTTGATACTATGAAAGCTAGTGCTAAGGCATATTTAGGTGCATTAAATAGCTATATTTCAATGAATAAATGATGAAAAAAGTTATAGAATTTGTAACAGAATTTAATAAGTTTGCTAAGGATAATTCCTTAGCACTTATAGAATTAGAACAAGCAAATTTCATAGCTAGTTCAAAAGACACTTTAAATCTTAGTAATATTGTAAAAAATATTATTTCTATTAAATTTTATAACCTTTATAAAGGAATAATTTTTTCTGATTTAGATTTATTTGTAGATAGAATACAAATATCACAATTTAGCCTAATTGATAAAAAACATATGTTGCTTTTATTAATAGCTAGTAGAAGTGAAAAATACGCTCAAACTCTAACCAGTAGTTTAAGAGAAGATGAAAGAAAATTTCTTAATACTTATCTTAAAAAAACTAAGGAATTTGTAAATTATGTATTGGATAAAAACAATAAAGACGAAATAGCTTTATTTTTATATGATTTAAATTCTTTTAGAAAATACTTAAAAAAAGATGAATTTTTAATGCCTACGAAAATTTCTAATGCTTTTAATTGGGTTAAAAAAATTGATGATAAAAATATTTTAGATGAATTAGAAAATAGTAAAAAATCATTATTTTTATCAAGAAGAAAATATTATGATAAATTAAATATATATGAAGATGTTGTGAAAGATTATAAAAAATATGAAAAAAAATTAGATTTAATTATTAAAGAGTTTAAATCAAATTCTAATTTATAAATTAAGTAAAATTCAAATATACTAAAAGTTCTTTATTATTATGATTTTTTATACTAAAAGTATTGCCTAATGCTTCGTTTAAAGTCCCACTATTTAGATATTTAAAATTAAAATTATTTAGCTCATATTTAAGGTTTTGTGAGCTAAATTTAGCTCTTTTATCAAGGCAAAATAATGATATTTGCTGACCTTTATAAGAATTAGCAGTAAAATCAGTATTTTTTATAAAAAATTCCCCGTAATTTGTGATTAGTTTTAGATTTATTGTCTTATTAAAGCGATTTTTTAATTTAAAATATTGAAACAATAAAGCTATATTTGCTATAAAATGATCATCTCTTTTGCCCCCAGCACCAAGGATAAAAATATCACTAAAATCCATTGATAAAGCGTATTTATAGGCTTTTGTTAAATCATTTGTGCTTTGATTTTTGACTTTAATTATTTTTGCTTTTGTTTTTAGATTTTGAAAACTATCTAAATCCCCAATAATTACATTAGGCTCATAATTATTAGCCAAAAGCAAATTAGCAGCCCCATCACAAGCTATTAAAAAATCAGCATTTTTTAGATAATTTAAGGTTATTTTATTGGTGCAAAACTCCCCATTAGCCATAATCACGCAAGTCATTTTAAATCCTTTTTCCAAGAAAATAAGTAAATAATACCTAAGATAAAAAATAAAATCATAAGCATTAATACAGCTAAATTAGAACTATCTTCAATGTAAAGAATAGTCCAAATATAAATAGAAGCAATGTTTGAAATACTTATATAAATATAATGATTTATTATTTTTTTTAGACTTAAAATAGTTGCTATAAGCCCACTTGAGAATATAAAGCTTTCAAGATAAATAAATCTTGATTCTAAATTCTGTAAATAAAAAGAATAAAAATAAGCAATAATAAAAATTGCTATATAAATTAATATAAAATTTTTCAAGCTTAAAGTCTTAATTAAAGTATTTTTATTCCAATAAAAATAGCCATAAATCATCATAGGAAAATAGCATAATAAATACAAAAATACTTCTCCAAAAAGTCTATTTATATAAGCAATATAAGCATAAATTAAAGCATTAAATACACCTACAATAAAGCATAATTTATTTTTTACTCCCATTAATAATACATATAAAATTCCAGTAAAAAGGGCAAAAAAGTTTAAAACATTCGAATTGGTAAAATAAGCAAAAGCTAAACTAAAAATAAGCGAAGTTAAAAATAATCTCATAATATCTCCTTAATCAGCATTACCTGTCCAAGTTCAATGGGTTTAATCTCAGCTAAAAGCACCCCAAAAAAATCTTATTATAATTATAAAAATTAATAATCTTATTAATCAATTTGTTTTATAATCACAGCTTTTAATTTACACCAATTTGGAGGTCAAAATGGCTTTGGATTCGGCAAGAAAAGCTGAAATTATCAGCAAATATGCAAGATTTGGTGGCGACACAGGTTCGTCTGAAGTTCAAATTGCTTTACTTACAGAAAGAATTGCAATATTAACAGAACACTTAAAAGTATTTAAAAAAGACTTTTCATCAAGACTAGGACTACTTAAATTAGTTGGTCAAAGAAAAAGACTTTTAAAATATTTAAAAGCTACAAAATACGATGTTTATGTTAAATTAATTAACGAATTAAACATTAGAGATAAATAATTCTTAGCCCCTTTTTGGGGCAAAATACTATGATTTTATACGATAATTTAGAAGAAATTACCTACCTTGAAAAACTAGCAAATTATCTAAGCTCTAAAGATATTGAGCTTGTTTTAACCAATAATGATGAAATGCAAGAAATCAATAAAAATACAAGAAATATTGATAAAACTACTGATGTTTTAAGTTTTCCACACGATAATTCTTTTTTAGATACTAATTTTTTAGGCTCATTAGTTATTAATACCGAACTAGCAAAAACTAAAGCTTGTGAATTAGGGCATAGTTTAGAAGATGAAATATCTTTATTATTTATTCATGGAATGTTACATTTATTAGGGTATGACCACGAAATAGATAATGGCGAAATGAGAGCAAAAGAGATTGAGCTAATAAAAGAATTTAATTTACCAACAAGCCTTATAGTAAGAACTTTAGATTAAATCTTTTTATGTAGAATGATAACTATTTTATTTTTTAAAAGGATATTCTATGGAACAAAATGCTTTAGTTCAATTTTTACCATTAATCGTATTATTTGCGATTTTTTATTTTTTAATTATTCGCCCACAACAAAAACAAGCAAAAGCACATAAAGAAATGCTAAATTCACTTACTAAAGGTGATAAAATAGTTACTAATGGTGGTTTAATTGTTGAAGTTGTAAAAACTGAAGATGATTATTTAAAAATTAGATTAAATGATGATGTTGTTGCTAAATTAGATAAAAATTTTGTAGCTAGAAAAGTAGAAAACACAAATAATTCGGAAGCAACAAAATAATGCGTAATCAAAAAACAAAAAGTATCACATATCGTTTTTATGTTTTAGTTTTTGTTACACTTTTTGGCATATTTTTAAGTGTGCCAAGCTTTTTTTCTATAAATGGTCCTAAGATTAATTTAGGGCTTGATTTACAAGGCGGACTTCATATGCTTTTAGGTGTAGAAACCAATGAAGCTATAAAGTCTAAAGTAAAATCAATCGCTTCAAGTATTAATTATTCTTTTAATAAAGAAAATATTTTAACTGATGGATTTAAAAGTAATGATGGTGTAATACATTTTGAACTACTAGATAAAGATGATACTGCTAAAGTAGATAAAATAATTAAAGAACTAAAAGGCTTAAAAGTTAGTGTTAATAATTCTTTTTATGAGATTACTTTAACACCTGAAGAAGAAGTTCAAACTGCTAAATTTGCAATAGATCAAGCTGTAGAAACTATTAGAAATAGACTTGATTTATTTGGACTTTCAGAGCCAACTGTTGCTAAACAAGGTGAAGATAAAATCTTGGTTGAAATTCCAGGCGTAAAAACTGCTGAAGATGAGCAAAGAGCTAAAGATTTAATAGCTAAAGCTGCACATTTACAACTGATGGAAGTAGATAGAGCTAAGGCTGATCAAGGCAATATGTTAAGTCCTGAAGAAGCAGCAAGTTATGGAGATATTATTTTACCTGATGTAAAAGATAAAAATATTAAATATGTTTTAAAAGAATTACCTATTTTAGATGGCTCTATGTTAATTGATGCTAGAGTAGGATTTTCTGATAAAACTGCTCAACCTGTTATTAATTTTACACTTAATTCAGAAGGTGCAAAAATATTTGGAGATTTCACAGGTAAAAAAGTAGGTCATCAATTAGCAATAGTTTTAGATGGTAAGGTATATTCAGCTCCTAGAATTAATGAAAGAATAGGTGGTGGTAGCGGACAAATTAGTGGGAATTTCAGTGTTGAAGAAGCACACGATTTAGCTATTGCACTAAGAAGTGGGGCTTTATTAGCACCTGTTAAATTACTTGAAAAAAGAAGCGTAGGACCAAGTTTGGGTGCTGATAGTATCGAGCAAAGTTTAGTTGCACTTTTAGGTGTATTTTTGATGATTGTTGTTTTTATGGGAGTTTATTACGGAATTAGTGGTTTGTTTGCAAATATTGCTCTAATTTCTAATATATTCTTATTAGTAGCAGTAATGGCACTTTTTGGAGCAACGCTTACTCTTCCTGGTATGGCTGGAATTGTTCTAACCGTCGGTATGGCTGTAGATGCGAATGTTATTATTAATGAGCGTATTAGAGAGCTTATAAGAGATGGCGTTAATTTAAGAGATGCTATAAATAATGGTTATCATAACGCAATGAGTGCGATTTTGGATAGTAATCTAACTACTTTAATTACAAGTGCTGCATTATATGCTTATGGAACTGGTGCTATTAAAGGATTTGCTGTTACTATGAGTATAGGAATAATTGCATCTATGATAACAGCAATTATAGGAACTCATGCTTTATTTGATTTGTTTGCTAATAGAATTGAAAAAAGTGGCAATACAAGACTTTGGTTTGGTTATAGGAGAGTGTGATGCAAGTATTTTCTAGTAAAAAAATATATGATTTTATGAGGCTTAGATTTGCATCTATTGGCTTATCTTTTGTTTTAGTTATTGGCTCTATTATTTTATTATTTACACAAGGTCTAAATTACGGAATTGATTTTAGTGGTGGGACTTTAGTTCAGATAAAATATACTAATAAAAATGCTCCTTTAGATGATATTCGTAATATTTTAAATCAAAATGAAGCTTTAAAAGGTGCTAGCGTTACGGAATTTGGAAGTAGTGATGAAGTAGTAATTAGATTTTCAAGTTCAAGTGATAGTTTAGGTAAAGATGTAGGAGATACTATTGTAAAAATGTTATCTTCAACAGGTGATATTGAGCTAAGAAGAGTTGATATTGTTGGACCAAAAGTTGGTGGAGAATTAAGACAAAAAGGTTTAATGGCTATTTTAGTATCTTTTGCACTTATTTTAGTGTATATAGCTATTAGGTTTGAATGGCGTTTTGCTATGGCTGCAATTATTAGTGAAATTCACGATATTGTAATAGTTATTGGAGCGATTTCTCTTTTTCAAATTGATGTTAATCTTGATACCTTAGCAGCTATTTTAACCGTTTTAGGCTATTCACTAAATGATACAATTATTATTTTTGATAGAATTCGTGAAAGCATAAAAGAGAGTAAAAGCACTAATTTAGGCAGTATTATTAACGAAAGCGTATCAGCAACCCTATCAAGAACAACTCTTACATCAGGAACAACACTCTTTACGGTTTTAATTTTGTTTTTTTATGGTGGAGATATGATACACGGCTTTTCTCTTGCTTTAATAGTTGGGGTTATTGCAGGAACTTTAAGTTCAATTTTTGTAGCAAGCCCACTTTTAATGTGGTTTAATTTTAGTGTTAGTAATTATAGAACTAAAGAACTTGATAAAATCAAGAAAAAAGAAGAAAAAGAACGCCTAAGAGCAATGTATGAAAAAGGACAATTATAATGGATTTTGGAAGAGTAATTCATATATTCTTTACATTGATGAGCTTAACTACAACGGCTGGCTTTTTATATTATCAAAGCCCTGTGGCATTATTTATAGCAGCTAGCATTAATTTGGTTTCAACACTTTTAAAAATTGGTGTTAGAAATATTTTAAGCACAGAGATTTTTGCAAGTTCACTTGTAACTGATGTGCATTTAATAATAGCTTTTGTTTTAACTCAAATTTATGGAACTAGTATGAGTGATTTGGTATATAGTATGACAATAGGTGCTGTAATATCAAATATATTTACACTTATTTTAGTATTGATTGAAGCTATTAAAAATAAAGATGAATTTTAAGGACTAATTTATGTACAACGCAAAAGAAGTTGAGAAAAAATGGCAAGAAATTTGGGATAAAGAGAATTATTACGAACCTAGTAATGATTTTAGTAAAGAAAAAAAATATATATTATCAATGTTTCCATACCCAAGTGGTAAAATCCATATGGGACATGTAAGAAACTATGCAATAGGTGATGCTTTAGCAAGACGCTTTAGAACTATGGGCTATAATGTTTTACACCCACTAGGGTTTGATAGTTTTGGTATGCCTGCTGAAAATGCTGCTATAAAATATGGGCTTCATCCTAAAAAATGGACTTATGAAAATATTGATTATATGAAAAAAGAGCTTTATTCTTTAGGTTTTTCGTTTTCTAAGACAAGATTGCTTGCTACAAGTGATGAGATTTATACTAAATTTGAGCAAGAAATTTTTGCAAAAATGTATGAAGCAGGTCTAATTTATACAAAAAAAGCTAATGTAAATTGGTGTGATAATGATAAAACCGTTTTAGCAAACGAACAAGTTGAAGATGGCAAATGCTGGAGATGTGGTCATGAAGTAGAGCAAAAATCTATGAATGGCTATTATGTAAGAATTACAAAATATGCTGAAGAATTATTAAAAGATTTAAAATATTTAGAAGATAAATGGCCAAATCAAGTTTTAACAATGCAAGAAAATTGGATAGGCAAAAGCGATGGATTGGAATTTGAATTAGATGTATCAAGTTCTAATAAAGATTTAGATGGATTAAAATTCAGTGTATTTACAACCCGTGCTGATACGATTTTTGGACTTTCTTATTTTGCTTTAGCACCTGAACATGAAATTACTAAAAAAGTTTTAGAAACTAATTTAATAAGTGAAAATGATAAAGACAAAATTAAAGCTATGCAAAATATGAGTGCTAAAAATAGAGCTCAAAGTGAAAAAGAAGGCGTATTTTTAGGTATTTATGCAATTCATCCAATAACTAAAGAAAAATTACCTGTATGGGTAGCAAATTTCGTTTTAGCTGATTATGGTAGTGGTGCTGTTATGGCAGTTCCAGCTCACGATGAAAGAGATTTTGAGTTTGCTAAAAAATATAATTTAAATATAAAATATGTAATAAATGGCGAAAATAAAAAAGATAATGAACCTTTTACTGAATATGGAATTTTATTTGATAGTGCAGAATTTAGTGGCTTAGATAGTGCTAGTGCTAGAATTGCGATTGCTAAAGAATTTGAAAATAGAAAAATCGGTAAAAGTATAATCAATTATAAATTAAGAGATTGGGGTATATCTCGTCAAAGATATTGGGGAGCTCCTATTCCGATTGTTAAATGCGATACTTGTGGAAGTGTAGTTGAGAATAACTTGCCTGTAGCTTTACCTGAAGATGTAGTAATTGATGGAGAAGGAAATCCACTTGAAAAACACCCTACATTTAAACAATGTAAATGCCCTAAATGTGGAAAAGACGCAATTAGAGAGAGCGATACAATGGATACATTTTTCCAAAGTTCTTGGTATTTTGCAAGATTTGCAAGTAATCCTAGCAATTGGAATACAAAAGCAATTGATGATGAAGCAAAATATTGGATGAATGTAGATCAATATATTGGTGGTATTGAACACGCGATTTTACACTTATTATATGCTAGATTTTTCCAAAAAGCTTTAAGGGATTTAGGATATTTAAATGTAGATGAGCCGTTTGAACGCCTACTTACTCAAGGTATGGTTTTAAAAGATGGTGCTAAGATGAGTAAAAGCAAGGGTAATACGGTTGATCCTGATGATATTATTAAAAATTACGGAGCTGATACTGCAAGACTTTTCATACTTTTTGCTGCACCACCTCAAAAAGAATTAGAATGGAATGATAGTGCGGTTGAAGGTGCTTATAGATTTTTAAATAGACTTTATGATAAGGCTTTAGGGATTAATGTAGTTGATTTTAGTAATATAAATCACGCAAATCTTAGTAAAGATGATAAATTAGCAAGACTTAAAGTATATGAAGCTTTAAAAAAGGCTGATGATGTATTTAATAAAACTTACGCATTTAATACATTAATAGCTGCTTGTATGGAAGGCTTAAATGCTTTAAATAACGCAAGTAGTGATGAAGTTTTAAGTGAAGGTTTTGCAATAATTTTAAGCATACTTGACCCAATTATTCCACATTTAGCAAGTGAGTTAAGTGAGAAATTATTTAATAGAACAAATATTAAAACTTATGAATTAAAAGAAGAAGTATTTGTAAGTGATACAATAAAACTTGGAATTAGTATTAATGGTAAAAATAGAGCAGAGATTGAAGTTGATGCAAATGCTAATCAAGATGAAATTATCAAAATAGCAAAAGATAAAGCAGCTAAATGGCTAGAAGATAAGATTATCGTAAAAGAAATTTATATTCCTAATAAATTAGTAAATATTGTAATTAAATGAAAAAAATACTTTTAAGTTTTACATTATTTTTTTGTGCTTGTGGCTATGCACCTTTGAATGTAGCCACTAGCAAAATGTTAGGCGAAAGTGTCAATGTAATTACTATTATAAATAAGGCTGAACCTAAAGATAGTATTACTTTAAATGATAATTTTACGAATTATGTAGAACATTATATGCATAAAAGTGTTAGTAAAACTGCAGATAGTAAGATTATTTTAAGAATTCTTAGTAGTGAATTTATACCTTTATATTATGATGAATTTGGATACGCTAAGAGCTATAAAGCTATTATTAGATTAGAATTTAATGTAACTTTTCAAGATGAAACAACTAAAAAAATTATAACTTCAGGCGAGCATATTTTTAATACAAATACAATTAGTGTTTTAAGTGATGAGCAAAAAAGTAGAGCTATTAATTTAGCTAGCCAAAAGGCGTTTAACGAATTTGCTTTAAGAATTATTATGTAGTTAATAATTAATTTTGTTTTGTTAGTATTAAGAAAAAATTTTAAAGAGAAAAAATGTCTATTAATATTAATGTGATTGCTAAAGAAACAATTGTAGAACTTACCAAAAGGAACTTATTATTAACTCCTGAAAATTATTCAGAAGTTTTTGATGAGATTGCTAAAAAGTATGGAAGAACAACTCAAAATATTGATAAAATTCAAGGGTATATTTCTAAATTAAATCCCACATTAGCTCAAGATGTAAAAGGAAGAAATGTAAAAAGCTTAGAAGAATTAGTAGTATTTTTAATCTCTAAAGCTAATGGTATAAAAGAAGATAATAGTGATAAAAAGCTCATAATAAACTATAATATAATTTGTAAAAAATTATTAAAAATATTATCAAATTTACCAAATAAATCAACTAAAACTCTTAGTGAAGAAGCTTTAAATAAATTAAATAATTCAAGTCTAAAAACATTAGAAGAATTAAAAAAAGATTGGATTAGGGTAGATGATGATTTATTAGAACTTAATAATAAAATTCAACATTTAGGATTAAACTCAAGAGATGATTTTTTAGAAATTTTAGATGAATTATCTTTAAAAATTGAAAGAAATAATTCTAATGCAGTGTGTGAAAATTTAGCTCCATCTGTGGCTTATTCTTTAACTCCATCAATTGCTAATTATGTAAATGATGAAATCAATCAGTTTTGTGAGAGTATAAATGCAGAACCGCAAATATTAGGCGTAAAGCAAATTACAGAGCAATTTAGAAATCTAGTTAAAAAAAGAATAGATATTGATAGAGCAGAAATTTCAAGTTCAAATAAAGTTTTAAATGATGTTTTAGAGCAAATTAGCGATAAGATTGTAAGTATTCTTAGCATGGCTACAAATTCTCAACAAAAAGTTCAAGAAATTAAAAAAGAAATTGAAAGTATTAAAGCTGAAGATGAAGCTATGCAGACTATTAAAGCAAGATTGATAGCTATAGTTGCTATGTTTGAAAAAGAAATAATAGATTTAAAAGAAAAAACAAAATTAGATGCCGATACTTTAGGTGATCTTAAAATTAAAGTTCAAGGACTAGAGCAAGAAATTAACAAACTAAGAGAAGAAACTCAAGTAGATTTTCTAACTCAACTTGCAAATAAGCGTCAATTAGAAGAACAATTAAAATTAGCCGAAGAATCTTATGAAAGATATAATATAAATTATTCAATAGCATTTTTTGATATTGACCATTTTAAGTTTATAAATGATACCTATGGACACGCAGCAGGAGATACTATACTTGCTAATTTAGGAAATATTATTTTAAATAACATTAGAAAATTAGATTGTGCGGGGAGATATGGTGGGGAAGAATTTATGGTAATTCTTCCACATTCATCAATTGATGATGCAGTAAAATTTGCTGAAAAAATTAGAGTTTTAGTATCAGAGCAAAAGTTTTTATGTAAAGGTAAGACTATTAGTATAAAAGTAAGCGGTGGGGTTAGTGATAGAAGAAGCTATGAGACCCAAGAGCAATTTATTGAAGCTGTTGATAAATTATTATACGCAGCAAAAAATGCAGGTAGAAATAATATAAAAAGTGCAAGTAGAAAATAAACTTTCAAATTATTTAGATAATTTAGCGGAATTTTACGAGAAATTTGACCTTTTTAAGGCTCATAGATTTAAGCATTTGCTAAATTATGATTTTGATACAAAAGTAGTGCAAATTTTAGGCACTAATGGTAAAGGTAGTACGGGAAGATACCTTGCTTTAATGCTTAGTGATAGCGGGTATAAAGTAGGGCATTTTATAAGTCCACATATATTCTCTTACAAAGAAAGATTTAGTATATTTCAAAATCAAGTTATGCAAGATATTGATTTAGACATAGCTCATAATATTTTGCAAGATAAATTAAAAAATCTTAATTTAAAAGAAAATCTTAGTTATTTTGAATATTTATGCTTTTTATCACCTATTGTTTTTAGTGAGTGTGATTATGTTATTTTTGAAGCTGGACTTGGTGGAGAATACGATGCTACAAGTATTTTTAAAAGAGATTTATGTGTATTTACTCCGATTAGTATTGACCATGCTGATATTTTAGGTTCTAATTTAGATGATATTTTTAGAACTAAAATTAAAGCAATGTGTGGTGTTAATATTTTTGCTAATAAAAATGAGATGATATTAAAAGCGGCCATTCAAAAAGGAGTTAAGGCTAGTTTTTTGAGTGCTGATTATTCAAAATTATGCCTTGATGAAAATGAGTTTTTAAAACATAATTTTAGCTTAGCTCAACTTGCATATTTTGAGTTAGAAAAACATTTTTATATAGGTAAAGCAATTAAATTAGATTTAAGAGCAAGATGTGAAAAATTAGCAAGTAATTTAATAATAGATGTAGGGCATAACGCTGCAGCTGCAAAGAATTTAAATCAAGAAATTAAAAAACAATTCCCAACTAAAGTTAGTTTAATTGCTAATTTTTTTGCTAATAAAGATGTAAAAGATATTTTAAGTATTTTAAAGCCAAGTATTAATGAAGTTTTGGTTTTTAACTATGAAAGCGAACATAGAGCCTTAGCAAATGTTAAAGAGATTTGCAAAGAATTAGATATTAAATGTAGTGATTTTAGTGATTTTGATACAGATAAAAATTATGCAGTTTTTGGCTCTTTTATGCTAGTAGAAAGGTTTTTGAGATTTTATGCAAGCAAATCTTTATGAGTATTTAATAAATAATAAAAATTATGCAAAAATTATTATATGTGAAGACTTAAACGAAGCAAAATCTTTATCAAATGTAGCTTTATATTTAGGGATAAATAGTTTTATTTTACCTGATTTTAGAGCAGAGATTAATGACGATTTACGCTCGTTTTCTATGGAATTATTTGATATTTCAAAAGTTTTAAGTGATTATTACGATTATCAAGATAAAAAGATTTTAATAATCCCTATTAATACTATTAAAAAACCACTTCCAAGTAAAGATAATTTAAAGTGTTTAAAGATTGAATTTGACGATAGGATTAATTTAAATTCTTTAGCAAAAGAGCTTTTAAGGTTAAATTATAATTTAGTTGATATGGTTCAAAGTCCAGGAGAATTCAGCATAGGTCATGAAAAAATTGATATTTTTTCATTGAAATATGAAAATCCAATTAGAATAGTTTTATTTGATGATGAAGTAGAAAGTATTAAATATTTTGATGCAAGTTCTGGACTTAGCTATAAAGAAGAGTGTGAATATTGCGATATTTTGCCGTTAATTTCTTATGTAAGCGAAGAAAAATACGAAGAAATCAAAGAAAGTATTTTAAATAATGATGATTTAAATGAATACGAAAGCGTATTTTATTGGCATTTAAAACTTAGTAATTATTTAGAGTTTTCTTATGTTTGCACGAAAGAATTTGAATTAGGAAATATAATTTCTAAAGCTAAAAAATATAGCGATATGGTGTTTAATCCTAGCAATGATTTTTTCAAATTAAACTCAAATAAAAAAATAAAATTACTAGCTAGTAATGAGAATAAATTCTTAGATTATAAATTAGGTGAAAATGTAGAAAAAATCATCTCAAATGCAGTTTTAAATATTCAAAGCGATGATGAATTAATATTAAGTCTTAATAAATATTATAAAAAAGAGAAAAAATATAAATCAAGCATAGTTTTAGATGAGCTTATAAAAAATGATTATGTAGTTCATGAGCGATACGGCGTAGGTAGATTTTTAGGATTAGAATTAATAGAAAATGAAGGAAAAAAGCAAGAATTTATTGTGATTGAATATCAAAATGAAAACAAATTGCTACTTCCAACTAGCTCACTTTATTTGCTTGATAAATACATTTCAAGCTCAATTCCTGAACTTGATAAATTAGGCAAAAATACTTTTGTAAAACTCAAAGAAAAACTTAAAACTAAATTATTAGCAATTGCAGGTGCTATTACTGAACTAGCAGCAAAAAGGCAGTTAATTGTAACAAAGGCTATTAAAAAACCACTTGATTATGAGATATTTAAGGCTAAAGCAGGATTTGTTTTAACAAGTGATCAAGAAAAAGCAGTTAATGATATTTTTGAAGAGATAAGCAAATGCACTCCTATGGATAGATTACTTAGTGCTGATGTTGGTTTTGGTAAAACCGAAGTCGCAATGCACGCAATTTTTGCCTGTGTTAAAAATGGTTTAAATGCCTTATTTTTTGTCCCGACTACACTTTTATGCTCTCAACATTATAAAACACTTAAAAATCGTTTAGAGCCTTTTGGAATTCAAGTTTTTAGACTTGATAGATTTTCTAATACTAAAAAAGCTATTATGAATACAAAAGAGCCAAAGGTTATTATAGGAACTCACGCTTTACTTAGCTTAGCAATTGATGATGTTGGGCTAATCGTAATTGATGAAGAGCATAAATTTGGTGTAAAACAAAAAGAAAAATTAAAAGATATAAGCATAAAAGCTCATCAATTAAGTATGAGTGCTACCCCAATCCCAAGAACGCTTAATCAAGCCTTAAGCACACTTAAGACTTATTCTCAAATTCTAACTCCACCTAATGATAGATTAGATGTAAGAACTTTTGTAAAAACTTATGATGACGCTTTAATTAAAGAAATCATAGCAAGAGAGCTTAGGCGTGGTGGGCAAGTATTTTACATACACAATCACATAGCTTCAATTGAACATAAAAAACGCTATTTAGAAGAGCTTTATCCAAAGCTTAGAATTTTAGTTTTACATTCAAAAATACCAGCAAATGAAGCTGAAGAAAAATTATTTGAATACGAAGAGAAAAAATATGATTTATTATTATGCACGAGCATTGTTGAAAGTGGAATTGACTTAGCAAATGCAAACACCATAATAGTAGAAAAATCAAATCATTTCGGCATAGCTGATTTGCACCAACTTCGTGGTAGAGTAGGTCGTAGCAAAATACAAGGATTTTGTTATTTTCTAGTTGATAACGAAGAAAGTGTTAGTGAAGATTCTAAGAAAAGATTATTAAGCTTAGCTAGTAATTCGTATTTAGGCAGTGGTAGCACTCTAGCTCAAATGGATTTAGAAATAAGGGGTGGTGGTAATTTATTAGGTGCTGAACAAAGCGGTCATATAGAACAACTTGGCTATGCGCTTTATATTAAAATGCTAGAAGCTGAAATTAATCGACTAAGTAAAGGAAATATCACAAAAGAGATTAAATACGAGCAAAAATTATTAGTAAATGCTTATATAAGTGATTATTTAGTGCCTAACGATAAGCTAAGATTAAGCCTTTATAGAAAAATAAATGAGTGCGATAATTTAGCTAGTTTATCTACTATGCAAGATTCTTTTAACGATAGATTTGGCAAATGCGATAGCTATACAAGAAATTATTTTTCACTTATGGCAATTAAAATTTTATGTATTAAGCACGGATTTTGTGAAGTTAGTAATTATGAGCAAAATATAAAACTTTTAAAAGATAATGATGAAAGAATTATTTTAAAAGCACCAAGCAAAAGCGATGATGATATAATAGATACTTTATTAAAATATTTAAATTCTTTATAAGAATTTAAATATTAATTCGGATTAATTAATTTGCTCAAGCATACTTAAAACTTCTTCAAAAGCAAAAGCCTCATCATTTCCTTGTCTTAAAAAATCATTCATATAATCTTTTTTACTCATTGCAAAATCAAGCTCTTTATCGCTACCTTTTACATAAGCACCAATTCTAATTAGAGTTTCGTTTTCTTTTAAAACTGAATTAAGCCTTTTAAACTTAGCCGCATTTTTTTTATGTTCAGGCGTTACTACATCTCCCATAACCCTACTTGCTGAATTTTGAATATTAATCGGAGGATATATTCCAAAATCAGTTAGGCTTCTATCTAATACAATATGCCCATCAAGAATTGACCTACTTTGATCAGCAATAGGATCACTCATATCATCGCCATCAACTAACACGGTAAAAAATGCTGTAATAGTTCCTTTACCTTCTTCTTTACCAGCTCGCTCCATTAATTGTGGCAATAGATTAAATACACTTGGTGGATAGCCTTTAGCAGTAGGTGGCTCTCCAAGAGCAAGACCGATTTCGCGTTGAGCCATAGCAAAACGAGTAACGCTATCCATTATAAATAATACATCCATTCCTTGCTCTTTAAAAAATTCAGCCACACTCATAGCACAAAATGCCCCATATTTACGCATTAATGCACTATCATCGCTAGTGGCAACTATCATAACGGTATCATCCATTTTACCACCTAAATTCTTATGTATAAACTCAGGAATTTCTCTACCACGCTCACCTATTAAAGCAACTACTTTAACGGCTGCAGGGGCATTTTTAACTATCATTCCCATAAGAGTTGATTTACCAACCCCAGAGCCAGCAAAAATGCCTAATTTTTGTCCTACTCCACAAGTTAAAAGCCCATCAATACTTTTAATACCAACAGGAAAAGGCTCGCTTATAAGCCCACGCTTAAGTGCGTCTATTGGTGCTCTTAAAATGGGCATCATTTTACTTGGTGTGATTTTTTCTTTTCCATCTTTTGGACGCATAAATGGATCAACCACACGCCCAAGTAATTCCATAGAGCAAGGAATTTTCATTCCTGCTTCTTCTAAAAATGCTTTATCTCCGATTTTAAAGCCTTCTACAAAATCAAAAGGGCTTAAAAATGAAATATGCTCTTCAATCTTAACAACCATTGCATAAGCGGTTTTTTCCTCGTTTTCAAGTCTTATAACATCGCCTACGCTAGTGATTAATCCTTTAATCTCTATACTAATTGCAGAGATTTTGTATATAAAGCCAAAATTTTGTGAAATTGGTATTTTTGATATTTTATTTTTAAGTTTTTCTAAGTTCATTTTATTAGTGAATAAAATTCTTTCCTAGTTCTTTCATCACTTAAAAATATGCCTTTAAGAGAACTTGTTATTGTTTTAGAATTTACTTTTTGAATTCCACGCATTTGCATACATAAATGCTCAGCTTCAATAGTTACAGCAACACCTTTTGGCTTTAATATTTCATATAAAGCTAGGCTAATTTGTTCGCATAATTGTTCTTGGATTTGCAATCTTCTTGAATAAACTTCAACAAGTCTAGGTAATTTTGAAAGCCCAACTACTTTTCCATTAGGTATATAAGCAATATGAACTTTTCCAAAAAATGGTAATAAATGGTGTTCGCATAAGCTATAAAAATCAATGTCTTTTACTAAAACCATTTCATTGTTATCAGTGTTAAAAATAGCTTCGTTTAAAATTTCTTTTGGATTTTTTGTATAGCCACTACATAAGAATTCATATGATTTTTGAACCCTTTCAGGTGTTTTTACTAATCCTTCTCTATTTGGATTTTCACCAATTTTTATTAATAAATTTTTAATTAAGTCTTGCATTCTTTACCTTTATATTTTGCCAATGATTAATTTTTTTAGCTAGAATTGTGCGAAATATTTTACAAAAGGTAGTTTAATGAAACTTAGTACAACAAAAATTGATGAAATTAATTACTCAGTAAGTGGTGTTATAGAAAAATCTTTAATAGATGAAAAGGTTAAAGAAATAGCTGTAAAAGCTAGTAAAACTATGCAAGTTGCTGGTTTTAGAAAAGGCAAAGTTCCTGTAAATGTTGTTTTGGATAGATATAAAGATTCTTTACTAAAAGATGCAGAACAAGAAGCGATTACAAGTGCTTATAAAAATGCAGTTAAAGAAACAGGTAAAGATGAAAAAGAATTAATCGGCGAGCCAAGCTTTAAAAAATTCGATAGAAAAGATAATGGAATTGAATTTGAATTCGTAGTTTCTTTTAGACCAACAATTGATTTAAGTGGTTATGAAGCATTAGTTCCTGCATTAAAAATAGAAGAAATTAAAGAAAAAGATATTAAAGCTAGAAAAGAAGCTATGCTTAAGCAATTTGCTCCATTAGAAAAAACTAAAAAACAAATCTTAAAAAAAGGTGATTATGCTAAGTTTGATTTTGAAGGATTTGTTGATGGCGTTGCTTTTGAAGGTGGTAAAGCAGAAAATTATATGCTAGAGATTGGAAGTGGTCAATTTATACCAGGATTTGAAGATGGTATGATAGAGCTTAAAGTTGGCGAAGAAAAAGATATAGAAGTAACTTTCCCTGAAAATTATCAAGCAGCTCATTTAGCGGGTAAAAAAGCAGTATTTAAAGTAAAATTACATGAAATTCACGCAAGAAAATTACCTGAAATTGATGAAGAAATGCTTAAAAAATTACTTCCTGGTGTAGAAAACCCAACTGAAGCAATTTTAGATGAAAAAATAAAAGAACAATTAGAAACAGAAGCTAAATTTAAACAAATTGATGAAAAATTAAAACAAGAATTTGTTGAAAAAATGCTAGAAAAATATACTTTTGCAGTTCCACAAAACATTTTAGAACAAGAAACTAATTTACAATTTAATCAAGCTGCAAGAAGCTTTAGTAAAGAAGAATTTGACAAATTAAAAGATGATAAATATTTAGAAGAAAAAAGAAAAGAATATGAAGCAGAAGCTTTAAAAAGCGTAAAATTAACTTTCATTGTTGATGAATTAGCAAAATTAAGAAATGTAGTTGTAAATGACCAAGAAGTAGCACAAGCTATTTATTTTGAAGCTTTAAGATATGGAATGGACCCTAAACAACTAATAGAAAACTATACAAAAAATGGCACATTACCAGCTGTTAGAATGAGTTTGGTAGAAGAAAAATTATTTGCTGATTTATTTTTAGGAAAAGATAAATGAGCTACATACCTTATGTAGTAGAAAAAACTAGCAAAGGCGAGAGAAGTTATGATATTTACTCTCGCTTACTTAAAGATAGAATTATTCTTTTAAGTGGTGAAATAAATGATGATGTAGCTGCTAGCGTAGTTGCACAATTATTGTTTTTAGAAGCTCAAGATTCTACTAAAGATATTTATTTGTATATAAATAGTCCTGGTGGAGTTGTAACTAGTGGTCTTAGTATATTTGATACAATGAATTATATTAAACCTGATGTTAGTACAATTTGTATAGGACAAGCTGCTTCAATGGGAGCATTTTTACTTAGTTCTGGAGCTAAAGGTAAAAGGTTTGCTCTTCCAAATGCTAGAATTATGATACATCAGCCTTTAGGCGGTGCAAGAGGTCAAGCGACTGATATTGAAATTCAAGCAAAAGAAATTTTAAGATTAAAAGCAATGCTTAACAAAGTATTAGCAGAAAATACCGGTAATAAATTGGCAAAAGTTGAGAAGGACACTGAACGCGATTATTTTATGAGTTCAGAAGAAGCTTTAAAATACGGACTAATTGATAAGGTATTAGAAAAAAGTTTTAAATAGGATAGGGCTTTGAATAAAGAGATAATACACGATGAATCTCCTAAGATTCAGAAATTAAGCGGTGGAGAATTTGAGAAATTTACTCAACAAGTAATTAAACAACTTATAGAGGATAATGTTCCACCAACTCCTACTAATTATTCTATTTATTTTGAAAAAATGTTAGATACTAAGCCTATGGCCTTTAAAAAAAGAGTAACAGAAATGATTACTTATGAAAAAGAAGACCAAAGTAATAAAGTTGCTGTAATAGAACAAGACATTAAAGAAACCTTTGTAAATATAAAACAGCTAGTAGGTTCTATTGCAACAATTTATAAAAATATAAGCACAATGAAAGCTTTAATTAAGAAAAAAATAGGCGATTTGAGTATCGCTACTGGTTCTTTATCTATTCAAAATATTTTAAGGTCTTTAGATAGTGATATGGCTAAACTCACCACAGCCCTTGATATTCAATTAAATAGTATAAAAAAAGGTTATGATGAGATTGTAAAAATACATAATAGGGTGAATGAGCAGAGTGAATTTGATGATAAATTCGGAGTGTTTAATAAAAGATATTTATATAATAATATTACTCAAGACATAGAAGATATTAAAAAATATGGTTATTCAATATCATTGATGTTTGTAAAGATTAAAGATAGTTTATTAAATACAATTGAATTACAAAAAGATAAAAATCTTTTGATGAGAAATGTTGCGAAATTATTATTAAAAACCTCAAGAAGAAGCGATGTTGTGGCACATTATGGAGATGGTATTTTTGTAATGGCAATGAAACATACAAATATAGTTAATGCAAAAAAAGCTTGTGAGAGAATTTCAGACTTATTTTACAATACAACATTTTTTATAAATGATAATGAAATTGATATTAATATAGAAATGAGCGTTGTAGCACTTAGTGGCGATAATTATGAAGAACAGATTCTTGAGGCTATTAGCGTATTACCGAATACTGGTAAAAATAAAGAAATTTATGCTGTAGTTGGAGATAGTGAAGAAAATGATGCTTAAATTAATAACTTATCCTAATAAATTATTATTTACTAGGAGTGAAGAAGTTAAGGTATTTGATGAAGAGTTACATACATTTTTAGATGATATGTATGAAACTATGATTTCATCTAGTGGTATAGGTTTAGCAGCAATACAAGTTGCAAAACCTTTAAGAATATTTTTGATTAATTTATTAAATGAAAATGAAGAACAAAATAAAGATGATTTGATTGAATTTATTAATCCAATAATAACACCTATTGGAGAAGGAACGCAAGTTTATGAAGAAGGTTGTCTTAGTGTTCCTGGTTTTTTTGAAGAAGTAACTAGATATAATAAAATTAAAGTTGATTATTTAGATAGATTTGGAAATCAAAAAACTTTAGAAGCTGAAGGGCTTTTAGCAGTTGCTATTCAACACGAAAACGACCATCTTGATGGACATTTATTCATAGAAAAAATATCATTTAGCGGAAGAAAAAAATTAGAAAAACATTTAAAAAGTTCTAAAAAGCCTAAAAAATAATTATGGCTTTTTAGATTATTGTTTATATCTTCATTTATTTTTCAAAATAATTTATACTTTTATAATTCATAGTGATATTTTAAAAAAAGTATAAAAATATTTATTGTTAAAATCTTTTGGAATTTAATTTACAATGCTTTTATAGAACTTACTTTGTATTATGCTTGTAGTTTAAATTATTTGATTAGTTTATAAATATTATTAGATAGATTTGATATTTAAAACTTAAGTGAATATTAAAAATTACGCAGCTTATAAATATAGTAATTTATATTAATTTAAATAAAATAATTGGTTTTAATAAGATATTAAAATACTTAAATTGATACTAAAAATTAAAATTGCAATTAAGCAGAAAAAATCGGATATTATTTTTTATTACAAAATAATTTTTAACAATACAAGCACTAAATACTAGATATTTTTATAAGATTTTCATTAGTTATTTTATACTTTTAAAAACTATTAAACAAACCTAGAAATTAAATTAATATCAAGATTTTAAATATTTTATAGTTGATATATCATTTCTATAATTTAAAATATTGACTATCTTAGATTTAAAATTTATATTAAAATCTTAAAAATAAATTTATATTTGACACTTTTTTGCCACTACATATTTTTATAATAAATTGATTTTTTAGAAGGAGTATAGATGTTATCAAGGAGAAATTTTATAAAAGGAGTAGCGGGAGTTGGCCTTAGTGCACCTTTAGCATTAAACGCTAATGATAATTTAGGAAAAGACATAAAATTTGATGAAATAGCTGATGTTATTATAATCGGAAGTGGTGTGAGTGCTCATATTTGTGCTGCTTATTTAGTAAAGAATAAAATTGATGTTTTAATGATTGAAAAGATGGATAGAATTGGTGGTAATTCAGTTCTTTCTCAACAAGATTTTGCTGTTCTTAATTCAGATTTACAAATTAAAGCTGGTATAAAAGATAGCGAAGAATTATTTTTAAATGATTTAAATAAAGCTGGAGCTGGATATAATCATTTAGAACATTCTTTAAGAATTATAAGAAATTCAAATGAAGCATATGAATTTGCTAAAAGTTGTGGGGTTAAATATGCTGATAAGCTTAAGTTTTTAGGCGGTCATAGTGTTGCTAGAAGTGTTGAGACTATTGGCGGTGGCGGTGCTTGTATTAGCACTTTAAATGAATTTTTTATAAAACATAATGGAAAGATTAAAAACGAAACTAAATGCGATGAAATCATTCAAGATGAAAGTGGCAAAATAATTGGCGTAAGCGTTAGAGAAAATTATAGATTTAATAGAAATCTAGCAAATGATGATAGAGAGAATTTAAGTGGAGATAAAAAGCACTATAAAGCAAGGCTTGCGGTAGTTTTTGCAACAGGTGGATTTAGCCGTGATATTGAGTTTAGAAGTATAGTAAATCCTAGATTAAGGTTGGCAAAAAGCCCTTCAAGTTTAGGTCAGACTGCTGGTGCATTAAAACAAATGTTAAGGGTAGGAGCAATACCAACTCAATTAGCACTTAGTAGATTTTCTTTTGGAATTCCTACAGAAGATTTAATTTATGGGATTATGGTTGATTGCAATGCTAAAAGATTTTTAAATGAAGATGGGGATAGACAAGGTTTATCAAATAAAATCTTAGCTCATATGGAAAAGATTAACACAACAATTTATCCAATAATTATTTTTGATAGCACAGGATTTGCTAATTCGCACGACCCTAATAGAATGCAAAGTTTTATTACTGCAGGGAAAATGAAGAAATTTGATAGCTTAAGTGATTTAGCTAATAATTTTAAGCTTAATGAAAATGATTTATCAAAGACAATGCAAGATTATGAAACAGGCATTTCAAATAATAAAGATGAGTTCAAAAAAGATTTAAGTAAGATTAAAAATTCTAGTATGAGCAAAGCACCTTTTTATGCAATGACAGCTGCACCAGGTCTTAGTTATACTCCAGGTGGTGTTTATGCTGATATAAATATGAGAGTTTTAAATATTAGTAACTATGAGCCAATTAAAGGGCTTTATGCGATTGGTGAGGCAACTGGTGGTGTTCATGGACAATCAAGGCTTACTAGTTGTTCTATTCCTGATTGTATGACTTCAGGAATTGCTTGTGCGAAAGATATTTTAAAAGGAGTATAAATGCAAAAATTATTAATGATTTTGATATTAAGTATTTTTGCATTAGGTAATGAATTTGCAATAAAACCACATCATATTGAAGTGAAATTAAAATGCACAGATTGTCATAAAGAAGCAAATGAAAAAGATTATAAAGCACTTGATTCTAATTCATGTCTAAGTTGTCATGGAAGTAAAGAGAAATTAGCAAAAAGGCTTGATTTTTTAAAAGGTAAAAACCCGCATAATAGTATTCATGATAATGCGAATTTAAATTGTTACACCTGTCATAATGAGCATAAGCCATCATTTAATATGTGTAATACTTGCCATAATACTAAAACTTGGATGAGGGAGATAAAATGAAAAAAACTATTATTTTTGTTTCATCTATTGTGGTTTTAACTTTAATTTTTGTATTTTTATCTCATAAAGCTATACAAATGACTGGAGATGATAAATTTTGTGCGAGTTGTCATGTAATGCAACCGATGAAGGAAGCTTATATTAAAGATGTTCATAGTGGTAATAATAATCTAGGTATAAAGGCAAATTGTGTAGATTGTCATTTGCCACACGATAATATAGTAAATTATCTAAGCACAAAAGCTTATAATGGCATTAAAGAATTTAGTATCACTGCTATTGGAGCTGATGAAAAGATAGATTGGTATGAAAAACTCAATCATAAAAAAGATTATGTTTATGATAGTGGATGCTTAAAATGTCATCAAGATATTACTAAAATTAATTCTAAAAATGAAATGCAAAATACAATGCATAAAAGATATTTAGATTACGCAAATGAATTAAAATGTGTAAGTTGTCATACCCATGTAGGTCATGATGGTTTAAGGGGTAAATTAGATAAAAAATGAAAAAATACACAATTTTATATGCAGAAGATGATTTAAATCTAGCAAATCAAGTTATTGATTTGCTAGAACTACTTGATTTTAATGTGCTTTATGCTAAAGATGGCTTAAGTGCTTTAGATATATATTTGGCTAAAAAGCCTGATATATTATTACTTGATATTTCTATGCCAAAACTTGATGGTTTAAATTTATTAGAAAATATAAGAAATTCTGATAATAAAATTCCTGCTATTATGATTACAGCTTTAAGTGATAAACAAACTTTATTAAGTGCAGTTGAGCTTAATATTTGCAAGTATTTAATAAAACCTTTTGATAGGATTAAACTTGAAGATGCTTTAAAAAAGGCTATAAAAAGTATTAATAATAAAATTAAATTAAGCAATAATATATATTTAGATATTGATTTAAATGAGTTATTAATAAATGATGAGATTATTAAGCTTAGCAAAAAAGAATTTTTATTGCTTGAAATTTTGTTAAAAAGTAGTCCTAACATTGTAGATATTTATAAGATTTGCGATTATGTATATAATGATTATGATGTAAGTTCTGATGCTATTAAATCACTCATTAAAAATCTTAGAAAGAAATTAGGCGATAAAGGTATAATTCATAATGCAAATTCTCGTGGATACTATATCAAAATTACTTAATATAAGCATTCGCAAAAAAGCTTTTATATTTGTTTTAACTTTGATTATTTTTTTATGTTTTATTTTGAATTTTTTATATATTTCTTGGCATAAAAATTATTTATTTCAAAACAAAAATAGTTTTAATGATAGGTTTGAATATTTTTATAGTGATTTTTTAAATAATTTATTAAACAATACGCTTAGTATTAGTTATGAATTTAGTTCTAATTTAGATTATTTAAAAAATGATGAAAAGCTAAATAAATTAAATAAATTATTTTTAAATCTAAGCTCAAATGAGGCGTATTTAAAGGATATTAAATTATTTATTTTAAAAGAAAATATTTGCATAGAAAAAGATAAAATAAAATTAAATTGCCAATATGATTTTAATAATCAAACAGATATTTTACTTAGATTAAATACCGAACCAGTTTATTTAATTAATTTAAAAATAAATGAAAATTATGCGATTACTTATACAATAAGTGCAAAAAAATTATTAGATAATTTAAAAATTCAAGATGATTTTTTAGCTGCTTTAAAGTATGAAAATGAGTATTTTTATAATGAATTTGATTGGCAAAATAAAACTAAACTTTTAAAAAATGATGAAGATATAATTAAGTTAGATGATAAATATTATTTAAGTAATGAAATTATTTTAAATGATAGATTTTTAATATTGATTAAAAAAGATATTACAAAAGATTATAAAACTCATTTACATATAATAAAAAAGGCTTTTATAATTAGTGTGATTTTGGTATTTTTTGCTTTTATTGGGGTATATTTTGTTTTAGGATTTTTAATTAATAAATTATTAAAAACTGAAGAAAAACTAAGAAAATTAAATGCAAATTTACAAGAAGAAGTAAAAAATCAAGTTGAAATAATTAAGGCTAAATTAGATGAAAATACACAAAAAGAGCAATTGCTAAATCATCAATCAAAATTAGCTGCATTAGGTGAAATGATAGCTTGTATAGCTCATGAATATAGACAGCCATTAGCAACTTTAGGTGCAATTTCTAGTTATCTTGAGATTAGTTTAGAAAAACAAAAAATTGATGATAAGTTTCATCAAAAATTAAAAGAGATAAATCCTATTTTAAATTATATGTCAAAAACTATTGATGAATTTTATGATTTTTATAAGACAAAGCAAGAAAAAAGCTCTTTTTATGTTTATGAAGCTATTTTAAATTCTTTAACGATTTGTAATGCAAGCCTTACAAGGAATGCAATTAATACTACTTTAAGACTTGATAAGAATTTAAAAATAAATTCATATAAAAATAGTTTAGCTCATGCAATAATCAATCTCATTACAAATGCAAAAGATGCTTTAGTTAATATAAAAAATCCTTATATTATAATTAATCTTTATGCTTATAAAAATAATATTTATATTAGTATAAAAGATAATGGAATAGGGGTTAAAAAGGATTTAGAAGAAGAAATTTTTAAACCTTATTTTAGCACGAAAAATGGTTCAGGGCTTGGGCTTTTTATGATAAAAAATATTTTAAATAGCGAGTTAAATGCTGATGTATTTTTAAAAACTAGAAAAATTGGAGCTAATTTTTATATTAGGATTGCTTATGAATGAGTTGTTTTGTTTAATTGTAGGTAGTGGTATTAGTGGTTTAACATTGGCGAATTTATTGGTTAAACAAGATATTTTATTAATTGAGCAAGATGATGAATTAGGCGGAGCTAAGAGTTATTTAAATTTTGCTGCTAGTAATTCATCTTTTCAGCAACTAGCAAATATAAAAGATGATAAATTTTATGATGATTTGATTTCTTATTCAACTAATTATGCTGATTTTACTTTATTAAAAGAGCTTAGTGAAAAATCAGCACAAGCTACTCAACTTTTAAAAAGTTTTGGGGTTGAATTTGAATTAGCTATATTAAATAGCTTAAATCATTCAGTTCCTAGAGAATTACACCCTTTAAAAAATGCTAAAGAAAGTGTGATAAATCCATTAATCAACAGATTGCTTAGTAAAAATGTAAATATATTAACTAAGGCTAAATTAATTGATTTTGATAATGGTATTGCAAGTATTTTACATAAAGATGAAATCATAAAAATTAAGGTTAAAAATATAGCTTTTTGCACTGGTGGATTTGCAAACGATAAAGAATTTATAAAAATTCATTATCCACTAGCTTATTATGCTAAAACTATGTCTAAGAACAATTCAAATTCTTTAAAGATTTTATTAAAAAATGGAGCAATCCCAACTCAATTAAGTCTAATGAGATTTGCTTTTGTTTTGCCTATGGATATTTTTAAGTATGGAATTTTAATTAATTCTGATTTTAAAAGATTTGTTAGAGAAGATAGCTCAAGGCAAGATTTAGCAATAGCGATTTTAAATGAAATTAAAAATAATAAATTAGTTAAATTACTCCTAGATAATCACGGAATAAATTATATAAATGATACAAGTATATTTTACAAATACTATTCTTTAGAAGAAATTGATAAAAGATTAATTAATTGCGTTGATGAATACAATAGTTATTTTAGTAATAGGATTGATAAATTGGGTAAAAATCTTAATAATATTTCTATTAAAGCAATTAATAAGCCTATGTTTTATTTGGCTAATGTAGATGTTTATTTAAACTATACTTTAGGTGGGGTTAAATCAGATATATTTGCAAGAGTAGTTGATATAGATACTAATACAGCTAAGAATAATATGTTTGCTATAGGAGAAGTTAGTTCTATGTTTGGAGAAGCAAGGCTTAGTGGAGCTGCTAGCATAGCTTGTGTTGTATTTGCTATGAATGCTAGTCAATTTATGCTATCAATTTGAAAGTATTAATAATTTTTTTATAATCTAGCTAAATAGGAGAAAATATGAAGAAGAAATACTCATTTTTTAAAAACGCAAGTTATGCTTTAGCAGGGGTTAAAAGAGCTTTAAATGAAAGTGCTTTTAGGATAGAATTTGTAATAGGAATTTGCTTTATTTTATTTGCTTTATTTTATCCTTTTTCTTTATTTGAAAAGGCATTTTTAATAGGTGTTATTATTTTAGTATTTGCTGCTGAATGCTTTAATACCGCTATTGAGAGCGTTGTGGATTTGGCAACTTCAAAATACCATAAACTTGCAAAAGATGCAAAAGACTTAGGCTCTGCTGGAGTATTTTTTACTATTTTAATAGCTGTTTTAACTTGGCTTAGCGTTTTATATAAGGAATTTTTATGAAAATAAGTGAGATTTATAAGGTTTTAGATGAATTAAGCCCTTTTAATACCCAAGAAAGTTGGGATAATAGTGGGTTAATTTTAAGTAATGATGATAGTTGCGAAAGGATTTATCTTAGTCTTGATTTAGATTTTAATCAAGTAAAATCATTTTTACCAAATTCATTGATTATTACTCATCATCCTTTGATTTTTAAGGGTATTAAAAGTATTAAAAATGATTATGCTGGTAATATTTTAAAAGAATTAATCAAAAAAAATTGTGCTTTAATTTCTATGCATACGAATTATGATTTAAGTCATTTAAATAGATATTTTTGTGAAAAGCTTTTAGGCTTAGAAATAATTGAAAGCGATGGGTTTTTAGCTTATGCTAAGAATAATTTTAAAGATATTTATGAATTGGCTGATTTTTTAAAGGCTAAATTAAACTTAAAAAAAATATCAATATCTTTAGCAAAAGAAATAATTCAAACTGATTTAATAGGAATTTGCACGGGTTCTGGAATTTCATTGGCTAGTGAGCTTAAGAGTAATATATTTTTAACAGGAGATATTAAATATCACGACGCTTTAGCTCTTAGTGAAAATAATATAAGTTTAATTGATATTAAGCATTATGAAAGTGAGATTTGTTTTGCTAATTCTTTAGTGAGTAATTTGCAAAAATTACCGATAGAGATTATAATCAGCTCTTCAAAAAATCCATTTTTAGAGTATTAAGGACATACTATGAATAAACACCTATCACAATTAGTAGAGCTTTCTAAATTAGATAAAGAAATAGATAGTTTTTTACCACAAATTGAAAGTGCTAAAAGAGAAGCGAACAATTTAGAAGATAAAATTAAAAGTCTTGAGAATAAAAATTCAAAATTAGAAGAAAGCATAAAAGAAATTAGTGAGAGTAAAGTAAAAGTAGAAAATCACATAGCTCAATTTTCAACAAAGATAAATGAAACAGCTAAAAAAATTGCTTTAGTAAAAACAGAAAAAGAAGCAAATGCTTTAAAATTAGAAGAAGAAATCGCAAGAGAGCAATTAGAAGCTGCAAATGAAGAAATATCAAAATTAGAAAAAATAGTAGATAATAAAAAAGAAGAAATTAAAGAAAATCAAAAAGAAATTACTAAATTAAATGATGATTTAACTATAGCAATAGCTAATCAAAAATCAGCACTTGATGCTATTGAAGAAAAAAGAAAAGAAATTTATGTAAGAAAAGATAAGTTAGCTAGCGAAATTGATAGCAAAGTTTTCGGATTTTATGAAAAAATTAGAAAATGGGCTAAGAATACTGCAGTAGTTCCTGTTAAAAAACAAGCTTGCTATGGTTGTTTTATGCAACTAAATAGCAAAACTTTTAGTGCAGTTTTAAAAAGTGAAGAGATTAATAACTGCCCACATTGTGGAAGAATTTTATACATAGAAGAGTAATTTTTATAATTTAAAAAATGTATTTTTTTTATATTCTTGTTTCTATTTTAATTTATCCTTTATTCTTATTGGCTTTAATTCCTTTAAGTTTTAAGGATAAATATTCTAAACTTTATCAAAAATTTTTACCATTCAAAAAGCATAAAATAGCAGATATTCATTTTCACTTTGCAAGTTATGGAGAAGCTGTCGCTTTAGGCGAGTTGATTAAATATTATAAAAATAAAGGTTTTAAAATATTACTTACTTGTTCATCAAAAACAGGACTTATGAAAGCAAAAGAATTTGATGATAATGCTTTTTTACTACCTTATGAGCCATTATTATATTTATGGCTTAAACCTGCTAAGACTTTAATAGTATTTGAAGCAGAATTATGGTTAGCTTTACTTAAAATATATAAAGATTTTGATAAAAATACTATTTTATTAAACGCTAGAATGAAAGAAAATAGCTTTAAAAATTATAAAAAATTTAGTTTTTATTATGCAAAAATATTTTCATATTTTGATTTAATCCTTGCTCAAAGTAATGAAGATAAAGAAAGATTAGAATATTTTAATGCGAAAAATATAGAAGTTTTTACAAATATAAAGATTACAAATAAGCCAATAGTTACTAAGAAATTAAGCAAAAATAAAGAAATAATTTTAATTGCAAGTACTCACGAAAATGAAGAAGAAATAATTCTAAATAAGCTAGATAAAAATTTCTTAAAAGATAAATGTCTAATAATAGCACCAAGACACCCTGAAAGATTTCATAAGGTTGAAAAATTACTTTATAATAAAGGCTTTAACATTGTAAAATATAGCAATGATTGTGATGGATATTTAAAAAGTGAAGTATTTTTGCTAGATACTTTAGGAGAATTAATTAATTTTTACTCAATTAGTGATTATGTGATTTTAGGTGGTTCTTATACTAAAATAGGCGGACATAATTTCGCCGAAGCTGCGTTTTTTGGCTGCAAAATCACTTCAGGAACTAATGTGTTTTCTCAATATTCAAGTCTAAAATGTATAGAAAATATAAAAATTAGTGATGATATTGATTTTACAAATGTTAAAAATGCTAAAATCAAAAACGAATATACATTCAACGCATTATGCGAAATATTAGATAGGAAAATAAATGAAACAAGATAAAGCATATAAATTATTAGCAATTCAAGAAGGAATTTCAAATTCAGCTGCTAAAGAATTAATAGATTTAGGTTTAGTAATGCACGGGGGCAAAAGATTAGAGATTGCAAGGGGTCTTATGCCTGTTAATACTATTTTTAAACTTGCAAAACCAGAGCTTAGCGTATTGTTTGAAGATGATAATTTATTAGCTATTAATAAGCCAATTGGTATTGCGAGCGAACATATTAAAAATAATTACACTCTTTTAAATAGACTTGATAAGGATACAAGTGGCATTGTATTATTTGCTAAAAATGAAGAGTTTTTAAAGGCTGCAAAAAACGAATACAAAAAAGAAAAAGTGCAAAAACTCTACCTAGCAATTACTAATAAAATCGTAAGCGAAGGAATGGAGATTGATGAGCCGATTTTAACCATAAAAGGCAAAAGTGCATTTAGTAAAATTAGTAATAGTGAAAACGCAAAATACGCTTATACTAAAATAGAGCCTTTAATTATAGAAGGTAAAAAAACTTTATTAAAAGTGCAAATTGCAACAGGTAGAACCCATCAAATAAGAGTTCATTTAAATAGCGTTGGTCTAGGAATTTTAGGCGATGTTAAATATAGTAAAATAATTAGCTCAAGGCTAATGCTTCATTGTGCTAGGACAAAAATATTTGATTATGATATAAAAACTCCTATGCCAAATGATTTTCATAAAGACTTTGAATTAAAAGGGCTTAATTTAGACTTTTTATTTTAATTTTTAATGCTTTTAAGATAGTTTTTATTTTAAAAGCATTGGAATTTTATAAATTATACTTTACCAACGATAAAGCTTATAATTATTACACTTTGTTTAATTGCTGAAATTAAAATAAATCCCTTTAAGCATAGTAAAGGAATAATAATGTTAGATGTAATGCAAATTCAAGAAATTTTACCACATAGACCACCATTTTTGTTAGTTGATAAAATCACAGAAATCAATCTTGATGAAGGTTATGTATTAGGTTATAAAAATGTTAGTATAAGTGATCAAGTATTTGCAGGACACTTTCCAGGTCATCCGATTTATCCAGGAGTTTTAATATTAGAAGGAATGGCTCAAACGGGTGGAATTTTAGCTTTTCAGAGTATGAAAGATAGTGTTGATCCTAAAAGCAAGGTAGTATATTTTACAGGAATGGAAGAAGTAAAATTCAAATCACCAGTAAGACCAGGCGATAAATTAGTATATAAAATGAGCGTTGTTAAAAATCGTGGAGCAATGTGGGTGTTTAGTGGCGAGGCTTATGTAGATGATACATTATGCACTCAAGCAATTTTAAAAGCGATGATAGTAGATAAATGATTTCAGATTTAGCAATAATAGAAAATGGTGCAAAAATAGGCAAAAATGTTAACATTGAGCCTTTTGCATATATAGGAAGTAATGTAGAAATTGGTGATAATTGCATTATTAAAAGTGGTGCAAGAATTTTAGGAAATACAAAAATAGGAAATAATTGCAAGATTTTTTCTTATGCTATTTTAGGTGATATTCCACAAGATATTTCTTATAAAAACGATGATTTTTCAGCTTTAATAATAGGTGATAACACAACTATTCGTGAGTTTTGCACTATAAATTGTGGCACACAAAAAGGCGATGGATACACAAGAGTTGGAAATAATAATTTCATAATGGCTTATGTTCATATTGCACACGATTGCACCTTAGCTGATAATATAATTTTAGCAAACAATGTAACCTTAGCAGGGCATGTTGAAGTTGGCTCATTTAGTGTGATTGGCGGACTTACTCCGGTTCATCAATGGGTTAAAATAGGCGATTATTGTATGCTTGGAGGTGCTTCAGCATTATCTCAAGATTTACCACATTTTTGTCTAGCTGAAGGTAATCGTGCTTATGTTAGAAGTCTTAATTTAGTAGGGCTTAGAAGACATTTAGAAAAAGATAAAATAAATGAATTAAGTGAAGCATTTAGTAAGATTTTTAGAAGTAAAACAGGGCTAATTAGCGATAGAGCAAAAGCTTTATATGAGAGTTCAAATTCTGCCGAAGTTGTTAAATTATGCTCGTTTATTTTAAATACAAAGCGTGGAATTCCAGTGAAAGGAAATGATAATGAGCAATAATATTTGTAGTTTTTGTGGCAAATCTTATCCGTTTGACCTACTTTCAAATGGCAAAAATAATACAATTTGTCCTACTTGTGCTGGTGTTATATTTAAAATGTATGATGCTAAAAATAAAGAATTAGCAGTAGATGAGGTAGCTGATAGTTTAAAAGATATAAGTTCAAAAGCTTTAAAATCTCATTTGGATAATTATGTAATAGGTCAGGATAGAGCAAAAAAGGTTTTAAGCGTAAGCGTTCATAATCATTATAAAAGGCTTATGAGTAATGCCGATGAGAGTGATGTAGAATTAGCAAAATCAAATGTTTTATTAGTAGGACCTACAGGAAGTGGTAAGACGCTTTTAGCTCAAACTATGGCAAAAGCACTTGATATTCCTATAGCAATTTGCGATGCTACGAGTTTAACTGAAGCTGGATATGTAGGAGAAGATGTTGAAAATATCTTAACAAGACTTTTACAAGCAGCTGATTATAATGTTGAGCGCGCAGAATGTGGGATAATTTTCATTGATGAAATTGATAAAATCGCAAGAAAGGGAGAAAACCGCTCAATTACAAGAGATGTAAGTGGAGAAGGCGTTCAGCAAGCATTGCTTAAGATAATAGAAGGTAGCGTTGTAAATGTCCCACCACAAGGCGGTAGAAAACACCCAAATCAAGAATTTATTCAAGTTGATACTTCAAATATTTTATTTATTTGTGGTGGTGCTTTTGATGGAATTGAAGAGATTTTAAAGCAAAAGCAAGGCGAGAATGTAATGGGTTTTGATACTACTAGTGTTAAATTTAGTGAAGATGAATTGTATTCACATATTGAGCCTGATGATTTGATTAAATTTGGTCTAATTCCTGAATTAGTTGGAAGATTGCACGCAATTGCAAGTCTTAATGAAATTAGTGAAGAAGATATGGTAAGAATTTTAATTGAGCCAAAAAATTCAATAATTAAGCAATATCAAAAGATTTTTGAATTTGATGGTGTTAAATTAGAATTTGATAAAGACGCACTTTTAGCTATTGCTAAAAAAGCTCTTGATAGAAAAACAGGAGCAAGAGGTCTTCGTGGGATATTAGAGCAATTATTACTTGATTTAATGTTTGATTTAGATAAATATGAAGGTTATGAAATCGTTATAAATAAAGATTTTGTTAATGGCGAAGGCGATGCTATTTTTTTAAAAATTAAGGATAATAAATGATACTAGACCATTTAATAGGGTTATTTTCAAGTGATATGGGTATTGATTTAGGCACAGCAAATACTCTTGTATTGGTAAAAGATAAGGGTGTAGTAATTGATGAGCCAAGTGTTGTAGCAGTTCAACATACAAAATATGGAAAGAGCAAAATTTTAGCAGTTGGTAAAGAAGCTAAAGAAATGCTAGGTAAAACTCCTAGCGATATTCAAGCAATTCGCCCTATGAGAGATGGGGTTATAGCTGATTTTGATATGACTGAAAAAATGATTAGATATTTTATTGAAAAAACACATAAAAGAAAGAGTTTTTTACGCCCTAGAATATTAATATCAGTTCCTTATGGTCTAACTCAAGTTGAAAGAAAAGCAGTTCGCGAAAGTGCTTTGAGTGCCGGTGCAAGAGAAGTGTATTTGGTTGAAGAGCCAATGGCTGCAGCAATTGGTGCAAATCTTCCCGTGCAAGAGCCTGTAGGCTCATTAGTAGTTGATATTGGTGGTGGAACTACTGAAATAGGAGTTATTACTCTAGGTGGTCTTCATACTGCAAAAAGTATTAGAACAGCAGGAGATAAGCTAGATAGCTCAATTGTAAATTATGTAAAAGAAAAATACAATCTAATAATTGGCGAAAGAACTAGCGAAGATATTAAAATCCAAGTTGGTTCAGCTATTCAATTGCCTGAAGAATTAACTATAGTTGTTAAAGGAAAAGACCAAGTAAAAGGGCTTTTAAGTAAGGTTGAGCTAAGTAGTGAAGATATTCGTGAAGCTATAAAAGAGCCTTTAAAAGAAATTGCTGATGCACTTAAGTTTGTATTAGAAAATACAAAACCAGAACTTGCAGGCGATATTGTAGAAAATGGTATAGTGCTAACTGGTGGTGGAGCATTAATCCGTGGAATTGATAAATATTTAAGCGATATTGTAAAATTACCTGTTTATGTTGCTGATGAGCCACTTCACGCAGTAGCAAGGGGAACTGGAAAAATACTTGAAGAGATTTCTTTACTAAGACAAATAGTAAATGATGAATAAATTTAAATTATTACTCCTAATATGCGTTTTGCTTACATCTTCTTATTATTTTGTAGCAGATGTTAAAAATGCTGTTTTAGGGGTTAATGATTTTGTTTTAAATAAGCTTTATAATGCTTATGATTACACCAAACAAAATATTACTAAATATTTTAATCAAGTAAATCAGATAGATGAATTAAGCACAGAAAATAAAAAGCTAAAACAATACAAATTCTTATATGATAATTTAGTTATAGAATATAACAATCTTGCAAAAGCCCATAATCTTAAAAAATATGAATTTGAATTAGCCTTAACTAGGGTATTATCTTATGAAAAAATTGGAAGTTTAACTAAATTTTGGATGAGTTATGATGGTATAAAGCCTGATATTACTTATGGTTTGATATATGATAATAATGCAGTGGGGATTATGTATTCAAATAATAATAGAGCTTATGCACTTAGTTTAAATGATGAAAAATGTGTTTTTTCTGTGGTTGTTGGGGAAAATAAAACTCCTGCTATTTTACAAGGTAGTAAAAATTCAATTTATGTTAATTTTGTTACTGATTATAAAGAATTAAATATAGGAGATTTGGTTTATACGAGTGGAAAGGATTTGATTTTTCCAGAGGGTATTTATGTTGGAAAAGTAGTAAAAATCATAGATGAAGCTGGGTATAAAAGAGCTATTTTAGAAGATACAAAAACTCTTAGTCCTTATAGATATGTTTATATGGTAAGTGCTAAAGAGAACTCACAAGAAATTAAAAATTAAAATCTTAAATTATTTTTTATTAATTTACCCTTTGTTAATAGGGGGGGGGGTGTAGAATAATTACTTCATTTTAAAAAAGGAGTAATTATGGATAAGAGTTCCATTTTAATGTTGCTTGATAATAAAATTTCAAGCGAGCAAAAGTTTATGCTAAATGATAAACTTGATAATTTAAGCAAAGAAAAATATAAAAACCTACCACTAATCCCGTTAAAAAGTCCAATTTTAGCAGCAGTTTTAGGATTTTTCTTCGGAGTTTGGGGTGTTGATAGATTTTATCAAGGAAATATGCTTTTAGGATTTTTAAAAATAGGTCTATTTTTAATAGGCTTGGCTTCGACACTTATATTTATCGGAGTTTTTATTTTATGGGCTTTATATATTTATGTATTAGTTGATATATATTTTGTATATAAAGCAGTTCAAAAAGACAATTACACAAAAATATTACAAATAATAGGATGATTTTATGAAAACAGATTTTTTAATTTCTAACAAAGGTCAAGAATTAATCAAAAACGAAGAAGAATTGAGAGTAAAGTTGAGTGAATTTGTAGGAGAATTGCCAAATGCTGCAATAGTTGATGAATTAAGCAATGCGGCAAAATACTATACAAATAATGGCGAATCAAATACAGCAAGATATTCTTTTAGACTAAAAGATATATGCCTTCCTACATTATTGTTTAGTTATTTTAGTTATGCGTTGCGTTCTATGTGGATTTATGCAGGAATTGTTTATGGGGCAATTGTGGTTTTATCTTTTTTTGGTTATTTTTATTTTAAACCAAAGGGCTTATCAAATTCTTTTGATTTTTCTTATATTAGCTATGCTTTAATTTATGTGATTATCAGCGTTTTAACAAGTGCAACTTATAGATATTTTTTATTAAAAGAATTTTTCACTAAATACGAGCTAACGCCTATTAGCAAACCTAGAAAACCCATAAATATTTTAATAGCTATTGGATTTATTATTGCTTTATTGTTAGTTATAAAATTAATTAGCCTTTTTATTGTAGGTGCTAGTGTAATGGCTATTGGTGGTGTAACTAGATGGTAAGAATAGGAATTTAAAATTCCTATTTTATATAGCTTAAAGATTTTTTAAGCTTTTTTAATCTTTCTAAATCTTTATGCTTTAATTTTAATAAAGTTTCAATTAATTGAGTATGCAAAGCTTGTAATTCTACTAATTCATCTTTACTTAGAGTATCTAGCCAATTGCTATTTATTTTATCTTCTAGCTCATTGGCTAAACTTTCTAATTCGTAAAAGTCTTCATTAACTAATGCTAATTTGATTTTAGTTATCAATGTTTGCTCTCTAAATATGAAATTACGCCTAAAGCAGCGTTAGCACCATCAGCCGCAGCACAAACAACTTGTCTTGGAGCATCTACTCTTAAATCTCCTGCAGCAAACAAGCCTTCAACACTCGTTCTCATTTTTAAATCAACCTTAACAGCATCTCCTACTATTTCGCATAAAAATGAGCCATCAGTTTGTTTTAATACTTCATTTCTCACATCAAGTCCTACGAAAGTAAATATCCCTGGAACTGCTAAATCTTTTTTGCTACCATCATTAAATACTATTTTAACGCCTGTAACTCCAGCATTATCTCCTACAACTTCTTCTACTTTAGCATTTAAAATAAACTCAATTTTTTCATTTTTCTTAGCTCTTTCAACGGTTGATGGAGCTGCACGAAAACCTTCTCTTCTGTGGATTAAATATACTTTAGAGCATAGATTAGCTAGATAAAGTGCTTCTTCAAGTGCGGTATCTCCACCACCTAAAACTGCTACTTCTTTTTTTCTATAAAATGCACCATCACAAGTTGCACATGTGCTTACTCCACGACCAAAAAATTCATTTTCGCCTATAAAACCAGCTTTTTTAGGAGCTGCTCCTGTGCAAACTATAACAGCTTTAGCATCTTCGCTTGAATTATCAGAGAAAATTATTTTAAAATTCTCGCCATTTTTTTCAACTCTAATTACTTCTTTTTGCTCAATTTTTAGACCAAATCTAGTGCTTTGCTCACTCCAAGGTGCCATAAAGCTAATTCCATCCATTACGGTTGCAACGCCTGGGTAATTCTCCATCTCACTTGAGCTTGTAATTTGTCCGCCTGGCATAAATTTTTCATACATTACAACATTTTTAAGCCCACCACGAGTTGCATATAATCCCGCACTAAGACCAGCAGGGCCACCACCAATAATAGCTAAATCTAACATTTTATCTCCTAATTAATAATTTTTATTATTTAATAATAACTTTATTAAGTTAATCAAGTTTAAAAATATACTTTACTTATATGTAATATTTCCAAACGGTGTATTAAATATATTTTGATATATTATATTAATTAAATCTTCAACAGATTCTCCTATTAAAATATTATTTGTGCATTGCGACCAAACTTGCTTATATTTGCTTTCATTCACAAGTTTCATTTCATCTTTTGATAAGCCTAAAGTAATTGCATAAATTTCTGCATTTTTACCAGTAATTTGTTTAATACCATTTTTTAATCTTTGACATAATCCTGCCTTAAAAAGTGCTTCATCATTATCACTTGCTGCTGATGAAAAAACTAATATTTTCACATTTGGATTATTACTTTTAGACTTTGTAGCCATTAGTGCAGCTCTAATAAGTCCTACACTTGCAAAATCTTTATTTAAAGGAGTTACCACATCATAAGAACCTCTATCAATTTTAAATGGTATTTCATTTAAAATATTAATTTCTTTTATATCACTTGGAGTTTGAATTTTTAAAGGTTTTATTTCAACAAATTTCATAGCATTTGCAATTGTTTGCTGAGTAACCCCACCTAATAAAAATGCCATATAACTATTCCCTAAAGCCTTTCCTTTAAAATCAAAATTTGCATTTAAATCACTTTCTGCATTTTTATATTTTCTAAAAGCTTCATTCATCATTCCTTCAAGTTTGGTAATTAATTCGTAGTTTAATTCGTCACTTAAAATACTGCTACCATTTAAAAACCTACTTGTATTATTTAATCTATCCAATTCTGTTTGCTTATCATCTAAATCTCTTTTAAGAATATTTCTTTTGTCAAATTTACTCTTTAATGGTTCTTTTGAAAAATCGCAAAACTTTGGTTCCTTTTCTATATTTTTTGAGTCTTCACAATATCTAAATTGAAATGTATCTATTCTATTAAAGTCAGCTTGTAATTTTTTCACTTCCTTACTAAGCTCTTGTATTTTCTCTACTAAAACTGTACTAATTGTAATTTTTGGAGCTTCTTTTGGATAAGTTGGAGCGATTATTATTTTAAAATAAGATATTGTTTTGTATTTGTTTTTGTATTTAGTTAGTAATTTTGTGATTAAGCTATAGTCTTTATCGTAAAGAGCATTGTTTATTAAATCCCAATCAGCATAACCCTCATCATCACCTTTTAAATCAACCATATCATAATACCCTTGATAATCTTCTCCTTCTATATAATTATGAAGATTTAATAAGTCTTTTTCAAATTCTTCTTTAGTTTCATAAAGTTTAGGAATTGAAGTTGAAGAGCATTGTTCGGCTTGTTTTATATAATTCATTGCCTCACTAAATTTATTTTTTGCTTCACTTAAATTATTATTTCTTAAGGCTGATTCGTAATCTTCAAACGCGTACATCATTTCATCGCCATTAATTCTGCAATCATTTATCTCATCATATCCATAATAACTGCCATCTTCTCCAATTATATATTTATTATAATAAACGTTATATAAATTTAAAGCATAATCTGTATCAAAGTCATTATTAAAAGAACCATCACCAACACTACTATTTAAAACATTTTTAACTATTGCCAAAGCCTCTAAATAGCTTTGATATTCTTTTTCAGCTTTTTGCATAGCTTTTGCTGTTTGTATTATTTCTGTATTTGAACCTTTAATTAAAAGCCTATCAACCTTTGGATTATAAAGTCTAAAAATCATACTTTCATTTTCGCTAAAAGCATTATTTATAGTATTTTCTATTCTAGTTTTATCTTTTTTAAACTCGCCTTCATTTAAGCCTGGTTTTTGATTATCGTATCCTAAATCAAATGTTTTAATGGCATCTTCAATATCTTTTTTAGAATAATTTTGTAATCTTTCATTATTTAAATCAAGTGCAAATTTTCTAAGCAAAAAATCCCCCGAAAATTCATTTGTAAAAATAGTAGTATCAATATTTAAAGCTTTTAAACGATTTAAAACTAATATATCAAGCTTAGAATTTGCATGATTTAATATGTTTTTTGGATAATACCTAGAAAAAAAATCAACTTTTTTAAACTCACTTGGAACATAAATATCCATTGGGTCAATATAATAATATGCGTTTTCATATTCACTTTTTGTTAATCCATCGCCTTTATCTACAATAGTTTTTTCATATAAATCTTTACCTTTTACCATCACGACATTAGAATAAGGTACAAAACCAAAATACTGTTTATTTTCACTATCGTATTCTTTGGCAGTTTTAATTATATTTGCAATCATTGTTTGTGTTACATCTATGATTTCTTTTTTACCTAAAGGAGGATTGCAAGCTCCATATTTAATTAGCTTTTTATTATCTTCATTGCAAAGATTTTTTAAAGTGGAATTTAAAAGCGTACTATTTTCTGCTCCTGACTTTCCGAAAGATATGGCAAAAATATAATCAGTATCGCTAATTTTGCTAGATGGTTGCATTCCGTAAATGCCTTTAGTGCTTATGCTTTCATCATCTACTGATATAAATTTATTAAAAATACCATTATTTGTAATATCTGCTGTGACTTTTGTAATCCCATCAATTTGCTTTATTTGTATATTTGATACATTTTTATCACTTCCTAAATATTCACTCACTAATATTTTTACTCTATCTTCTAAATTCTCTTCATTGGTGGCACTTAAAAAACTAGCCTCTCTTAAAGCATCTTGTAATCTTGAATGATTTTTAAGTGTAATACTTAAATCATAAGCAATCACACAAAGTCCAAAAATAAAAGGTAAAATTAACGCTACACTTACTAAAGCAAAAGCTCTTTTTTCTAAAATAAATTTCATTTTATCTTCCATATACTATTGAACTTGCAAGTGGCTCTAATGCTTTTAAGCTAATACCATTAATAGGCATAAATAAATCATCATTTTTAGTACAAAGAGTTACTTTATAAATGTTTGTATTAGTATTAAATTTTGTAATAAAATTTAAATTACTTGTATCTTTTAAACTAGTATCTATTTTACATTCCACTTCACCTTTTGTATAGCTTCTATAATTCATATCACCACTTTTATCTGTCTCTAAACACTCTACTATTAGACCCAATTCTTTATCTAAAGTTTTTTTATTTAAAACTAAAGCAATTTTAAATAGTTCATCTATGTCTTTATCATTTACTAATTTTGCACTATATAAATAAGACCTTTCTCTAATAATCCCTGCTAGTGAATAGCTTATTTTTTCTAATGAATTTTGAGTTTTTATAAGCTTTCCCACATCTGCACTAAGTATCAAAAAAATCGTAAAAAGCATTAACATTCCACACATTTCTATGCTTACACTTGCACCTTTTTCTTTTAAAAATTTAATCATTTTTTCCATGTCTTTCGTTGTAATATGCTAATTTGCTCTTTAAAACCTTGCCTTTTTCTATCCAATTAAATAAAAAAATAGTCCTTACTCTATATGTAAGTTCATATAAATTTATTATGCTTTCATCATTATTTGACTCACATTTTTCTTTACTTAATTCGTTTAAATCATTGCAATACGCTATGCTTATATCAAAACTTCCATCGGTTAAGAAAAATCCTATTTTTTGTCTTTGTCTATCTAATTCTTCTTTATATTTTGTTAAATAATTTTCTTTATAAAAAAAACTTGAAGCATAGGTTGCTGCTTGGCTATTTACATAATCAATCGCAACGCTAGTATAAACTAACAATAAAACCTCAACCAAAATCGTAACAAATACTAAAAAAGGAAAAAGCAGCATAGCGGTTTCTATCGCTGCTATGCCTTTAATATCATTTAGAAAATTTTTCATTTGTATTTATTTGCTTAATATTTATTAATAATTTTTTTGGCTCTTTAGCTAAATTTTCTCTTTTTATTATTTCAATAGCTTCACTATCTCTATTAAGTTTAGCTAGTGCAAAAACTAAATTATTAATAATTTTTAAATTCTTATAATTTCTATTGTATAAAGGTAATAAATAATCAACTCCAATAGCATAATTACCTTCTGATATTTCTAATAAACCTAAATTATTATTTACTATTTCATCAGCTAAAAATAATGATTTTGCTTTTAGAAAAGCTATTTTTGCATCTTCGTATTTATTTTGCTTTGCCTTTACTATACCTATTACATTATAAGCTTCTGGATTTTTTGGATTTAGATTAATACTTTTTATAGCATCATTTAAGGCTTCATTATAATTTTCTTTATAATCTTCAATTTTTGCTTTGAGTAAAAATGCTTTATAATTTTTACCATCTTGTAATAATGGCTTTAAATAATAAAGTGATGAATCAAAATCATTTATATCGTAATAATTTAAGGCTAGTGCAATTCTTGTTTCTGGGGTGTCCTTTTTTTGTAATTTTTCTTTATTGATTTTGATTAAATCATCATAATTTTTAATAGCTGTATAAATCTTTTCTTTGGTTAAAGTATCATCTAAAATATCTTGTTTTGATTTTAAAGTGGCTTGACAACCTGTAAAAATAAAAATTGATAAAAATAAAACTGTTAATTTTTTCATAAAATTCCTCCTAATACTCTCATTACTCCTGGTGCAGCGATTACTATAATCACTGGAAACATAAAAAATAAAATAAGTGGAACACTCATTTTAGCTGATAATTTACCTATGGCTTCTTCTGTTTGAAGCAAGGTACTTTCTCTAATTTCAGCACTTAAACTCATCAAACTTTCATAAATTCCACTTCCATATTTAACGCTTTGTTTTAATGTAGAACACATCATTGATATTTCACGACTAGGCAATTCATTTTGTAAATCATTTAATGCAGCTTCAAGCCCATTTACATTCATTTTGATAATTAATTTACTTAAAAAAGGTGCGAAAGCTTCATTTAATGAAGTAATACTGCCTTCTAAAAATTTAATAGCATTTTCAATACTCATTCCAGATTGCACACAAACTGCTAATAAATCTACAAACATAGGAATATCAGTACTTATTTTTCTAATCCTTGATTCAATGATAAATTGCTGTAAATAGCTTGGTGCAATAATTACTAATATAAAAATAAAAATTCCTAAAGCCGCTAATGTATTTTGAGAGATTTTTAATAACCCGCTTGTTTTTAAAACATAAAAAATCATAAAAATACTAAATGCAAAAAAGACTTTTAAAACCACATTAGAATCAATTTTTCTTAAATAATATAAAGTTTTATCGCTCTTTTCAAAAATATCATAAGCATTGGTTATGTTTATAAATTCGCTAAAACCTGTATTATTTACAACCAAACTATATTTTTTCATAGTATTTTGTTTATTTATTGCATAAAACATCAAAAATACTCCAAAAATCATTGATAAAATATAAAAACTTTGCATTATATTTTCCTCATCAAATACATAATCATAAGAATTCCAACCAACTCACTACCTAAAAAATAATATAAAATATAACGACCTTTCTCATCATATAAAATAAAATCAAAATTTTCAGGGCTTATAAATTTGGTTAAAAATAAAAATACAAACGGTATAGCCGCTGTTATTTTTGCACTCATTCTAACTTCACTTGTCATTGCTTCTTTTTTCTTTTCCATTGCTTTGGCTTTTGTTCCTGAAGTGGCTAATCTGCTTAAAATTTCTTTAAGTCTTGCACCACTATTAAGACTTACTAAAAGTGAAGTTAAGAAAAAATAATAATTTTTAAAAGGTAGTCTTTTATAACTAGCTTCAAAAACCTTTTGCGTATCATCTCCTATGGCAAGTGCTTTTACTATTATTTTAAGCTCGGTTCTTAAAACTCCTGAAATTACATTAGAGCAATCTTGTAAAGCTTGATTTACATTGCTACCAGCACTAATTGCTCCGTTTAAAACTACTAAAAGCTCTGGGAAATTCTTATCAAAATCATCTTTTATTTGTTTGAAAGCTAATTTATTTATAAAATAAATTCCAAATACACAAGAAGCAAAAAACACAATAATTACATTTAGATTTAAGAATGTTTTATTTATAAATAACAAAACGCACACAATTACAACAAAAATTATGAGATTTTTTCTATTTAATCCAGTATTTTTGTCATAAATATTCCTAAATATAAACGCTAGATTTGCATTTATATTTAATTTCTTTTGTTTTTGAGTGTTTTTAGCTAAATCACTTTTTAAGAATTTATTTCCGTATATTTTAAGCCTTGATTTACCTAAACCAAAATATAAAAGATAAAAGCCAAAAAGTAGAGTTAAAATAAATATATTTTCCATTTTAAGCCCCCACTATTTCATCTAAATAATCTTTTATATTAAACATAATCGCATTATTTGTAATGACAGAGTCTTCTCTTAATCCATAAAATTCATAATCGCCTATGATTTTATCTTTTTCATCTCTATAAGGTCTTGGCTTAAATTTATAAATAGGATAAAGGCTAGTTATTCCATTGTCATTAATCTTTCCTATTTCGGCTATTTCTATAACCCTTCTTGAACCATCATTTAATCTTGCAATTTGCACTATTACATCAACAGCACTTGCCACATTGTAACGAATTGCTGAAATTGGCAAATCAAACCCGCTCATCATAACTAAGTTTTCAAGCCTACTTAAAGCATCTTGTGGGCTATTTGCGTGTAGGGTTGTCATTGAGCCATCATGCCCTGTATTCATAGCTTGAAGCATTTCAAATGCTTCACCACCTCTACACTCACCTACAATTATTCTATCAGGTCTCATTCTAAGAGCATTTATTACTAAATCTCTCATACTAACTTGCCCACTTTGCTCAACTCCTGCCATTCTAGTTTCTAGCCTTACTAAATGTGGTTGCATTAATTTAAGCTCGGCTGCATCTTCAAGAGTAACAATTCTTTCATCATTACTAATATGCTGTGAAAGTGCGTTTAAAAGAGTAGTTTTACCACTACCAGTTCCACCAGAAACAATTATATTGCATCTTGAATATGTAATTAATGATAAAAATTTTGCCATCTCTAGTGTCATTGAGCCACCGATTGCTAATTCTTCTAGTGTTTTTGAACTTTTATTAAATTTTCTAATAGATATGCTAGTCCCATCAAGTGCAATAGGACTAATTACCACATTTAAACGGCTTCCATCAGGAAGTCTTGAATCAACGAGTGGCTGAGCTTCGTCAACCCTTCTTCCCATTTTAGCTACCATTCTTTTTGCAATATCTGTTAGTTGGTTATTGTCTAGAAACTCTAAATTACTTTTTTGTAATTTTCCACCTTTTTCTACATAAATATTATTAGGGCCATTTACTAAAATATCACTTACACTATCATCTTCCATTAATTCTCTTAAAGGTCCAAGTCCCATAATTTCATTTGTAATTAACTCAGCAATATATGAAAAATCCTTAGGAGATAGGTATTTTTTATTTGTAATGCTTACTTTTTTTACTAAAGTTGAAATCTCTTTTAATAAAAGTTGCCTATCGGTAGCTAATTCTTCAATCTTATCTAAATCAATAATAGCTAAAGTCTGTTCTCTAATAAATCTAATTTCTTGTTTAAAAGCTACATTATTCATATTTTTCTCTTAAATAAACTTAAAGGTTTTTCTTTTATGCCAATTACTAGATTTACTAGACTTGATATTGCTTTATTGATTTTTGAAGCACCATTGTTTTTTACTTCTTTTATGCCAGATTTAAATGGAATTATTAAATCAATTTTTCTTTTTAATAACTCTTCAATATCTCCTATGCTAAGAGTTTTTATAGGGCTTAATTCGTTTAAAACTAAAATAATTCTTTTAGCACCTTGATTTACGCTAAGTAAAAAATCATTAGTTTCTAATACTTCTTTGGTTTTTTTAATTGATGCTAGTTCTTTATTTATTACTAAAACTACACAATCAGAATTTGATAAGGTAAGTTCTATATTTTCTTTACTTGCATTATAAATACCTTGGTCATATACCATAAAGTTAATTTTATGCTCTGAGTATTTATTAAATCCTACGAAATTATCTTCAAGTGATTCTTTATATAAACATATTCCTTTATCTTGAAAATATTCTGTATTAAAACTAATATCTGAAAATAAATCTATATTAAAAGAACTATTTGCACCTTGCAAAAGTAATGTTTTATTACAAAACCTATCATAAATATTTTTTGCTAGTAAATACGCTATAAAAGAAGTACCTATGCCACCTTTAGTTCCTAAAACACTAATTTGAATAGAGCTAAAACTACCCTTATTCTCACTTTGTGAATCTAGTTCATAAAACAACTCATTAAATTGCGTTTCATAATGTAAATATCTTAAACCTTTATTTAAAAACTCTTGCCTAATAGTAATAGAGTCATTATCTGCAAAAACAATGCAAGTATTGTCTTTAGGTAAAATGGTATTTAATATATTAATACTCTCATTTACATTTTTTATTATTCCTAAATCAATTATTATGGCTATTAAATTAGAGCCTAAATCTTTAGCATTTATGTCTTTATAATTCTTAATTAATGTCTTTACATCTAAACCTTTTATACTTAAATGTTCTTTTATATTTTTTGCTCTAATTTCATCTAAGGAGATTACTAAGATTAATTTTTTTATAATCTTATCATTTGTATTTTTAAAAAACATTTTTTCTCCTTATTTTATAAAATCAATATTTGAAATAAAATTAGCAGTTTCTGCTTCTTTTAAAGCGATATTTTGAATATTGTCTATATTAAACAATGAGCTAACTAAAGTTTTTTTATGAATATTTGGCACTTGAATATATTCTTGTGTAACTGGCTTTGTAAGGTTGATAGTCATTACTACTAAAAGCTCTGTTTTTGATTTAGTTTTTGAATTTTTCTTAAATACTCCACCTAAAATTGGTATATCTCCAAGCCCAGTAATTCCTCTTAGATTTTCAATATCACGCTCATCAATAAGCCCACCTAATATAAAACTATCCCCATCGGCAAGCTCTACCACACTTTGGGTTCTTCTTTTTTTGATATTTGCTGTGCTTGTAGTTTTACCTTCAACTACACTTGCAATATCACTTACTTCTTGAGCTATATTTAAAACTATCCTATCTTTGCTATAAACTTTAGGTTGAACTGTAAGCGAAATACCATAATCAATAGGAGTTTGTGGATTAATTTCTGTAACACCATTACTTGCTATCGTCATTCCTGTCGGAGTATATTGAGAAGTTACTTGAAATGTAGCACTCTCGCCACTAATAACTGAAATATTTGGCTGTGCTAAAATTCTAGCTACATTTTCATCTTTTATTGCATCAATAATTGATGTAATTCCTATTGTTTTAAGATTTAATGGTAAAGAATGTATTTTTGAATTTGTAATAGGTATTTCAAAATGTCCATTATTAAAATCAATTCCTAATTTTTCTACAATTGATTTTTCTACATCTGCAATTATAAGTTTTACATTTACTTGCTTTGGAGCTAATACTTCTAAATCATCTACTAATCCATCAATAGTTATTTTTTCTAAAAAATCTAAATTTTCACTACCATCTCTTGAAATATCTACACCTGTATTTGAAGTTTTAGAAATATTTTGTCTTTTAATCTTATCTGATTTTATATTTAATCCAAGTGCAGTTGCTGCTGTTAAATAAGCTTTATCCCTGCTTTCTAAATTAGGCACAACTCCACTTATAATATAACCCTTTTTTGAACTTGAATTACCATTTTCTTCTATTGATAATTTTTCAAGCTTTATTTTTGAATCAGGATTTTGCCTTTCAATTAGCTTTGCAATTTTTGCTAGATTTGGACTTTCCGTATCAATATTAGCACTTATGTTTAAAATAACATTATTTCCTTTTTCACCAAAAGCTTTAATCTCGGCATATCCATTTGTCTTTGAAAAAACAGCTAAAGTTGTAGAATTAATTACTTGATAATCAAGTACCTTTGGCTCACTCGCAAATACTGTTGTTATTTTTTCTTTGGTACTAAAAACTTTTGATTCACCTGGTTTTAGTGTCAAATAATTAGCACTTAAAATTGTCAAAAAACACGATAAAAATATAATTATTCTCATTTTTCATCTCCTCTTAATTCTTTTACATGCTCTTTTACTAATATTTTTTCAGCTGAAAAATTTTCTTTACTATTTTTATCGGCAGGGAAAATATAAAAATGTCCTAAATTTTCTATTGCATAAATAGTTTTAATATCATTTGCATTCATTTGTAAAATTACTTGATTTTCTCCATTTATGCTAGTTTTATTTAACAATCTTTTGTCTTTAAAAAATAAAACTAGATTTACAAGGTTTGCATTATCTTTGTTTGATTTGTTTATATTGTCGCTTTTTGTTACTATGCCTAAATCTTGATTTTTTGTTTTTTCTTCGTATTTAAAATAAACATCAACATTTTCACCCTTTTTTATACCTTTTAAAATGTTAAACTCACGTTCATTTAAAGTAAAAGAAAAGGCTAGTTCTCCTTGAATGGAAATATCTAATGAATCATCTAAAATATTACTTTTTAATAAATCTTCATATCTTAAAAGACTTTTTGCACTTAAATCTTTATTTATAGAGAATTTTCCTTCAATAATATAATCAGTACTTTTATCAATAATTAAAGAATCTTTTAAATAATCACTATTTAATTCTTTATTTTCAATCTTTAAGTCACCATCTTTTAGGATTTCTCCTTTTTTAATATCTTTTGTTAATACCAAAATACTATAAAGTTTTTTTTCATCAGCATTAGGTAAATTTTGTTTTTGATTAATAATCCCAAAGCTAGAGATTATAATAATCATTATTGCTAAAATAATAATTAATTTTGAATTCATTACAAACCTTTACAATATAATTCATAAAAAATAATTATGTGGCTAGTAGCTATTGCTGGGGCATAAGGAACACTTTTATTTTTAAAAAATAGTAAAACAAATATCCCAATAAAACAGCCAAAAACCGACATTAAAAATAAAAAATCAATCAAATTTTCTTCCCTAACGCAAAGCAAATAAACGCAAATAAGCTTTACATCAGCAGCTCCAAAAAGCTTGATTTTCCATAATAAAAAGCCTACTAATAAAGCATATAAACTCAATTTATAATTTAATTTATATTCAAATGTAAATGAGGCAACAACACATAAAAACAAAGCAATCAAAACTTGATAATTGCTAACTTCTCTTTTTTTAAAATCTGTAAAACAAATAGTAATTAAAAGTAAGAAAAACCCACCTAAAATTACGTTATTTACCACTTTCTTCCTTGGTTATTGTAAGGGCATCTTGAATACTTTTAAATGAATCTTTTATTTTACTTATAAGACCATCATCGCCACTACCCAAAACCAAAAACAGCATTGCAGAAATCGCAACAGCAATAAGTGCATATTCAATAGCAGTAACTGCTTTAGTATCTTTAATAAAAATTAAAAATTTACAATAAGTTTTAATAATAAATTGATTCATATTTTATCCTTAAAATGAATTTAAAGTACTTATTATATTTTTATAAACTAAATTTAATATTAAAATCATTATCAAAATAAAATTTTATTATTGCCTGTTAAATTAAAATTTATTATACTTTAATTCGTTACCAAACAATCTAATTTTGTCTTTTTTATAATCGCTTCTAAGTGGGCTTAAATAACTTTTATATTCAATCGGATAAATTCCTGCAATATCACAAATTAAATGTATTAAATCATCGCTCATAAAAGGCAAATCTTTAGCTTTATTTAAATCTTTTAATAGTTTTTTATGATTTTCTTCAAAAGAATTTGAATAAAGGATTATAAAAGGTATTTCAGCAGTAATTTTATCTAAAATATGCCCTAAAACAGATTTACTTTTATCATCATATAAGCTTTCAGCATGGTCACTTAAATAAATTATCAAACTATCATCATTTTTAAATATATCATAAATATTTTGGATTATATAATCAGTATAAAGTATGGAATTATAATATTCTGCTATGCTTTTTTTATCGCTTATATTAGTTTTAATATCGCTTTCATTAAATTTTGCAAATTCTTTAGGATAGCGTTTTTTATAATTTCCGTGATTTCCTAAAAGATGAATTACTATGAAATTATTATCACTTAATTTTAGGTTTTTAATAATAGGCAATAAAACCCCATCATATTTTGCATAACTTAAAGTATCGCTAGAGCTCATATATTTATTTGTAAAATAAGAAAAATCACTCATAATACCAACACTAGCGGCATTATTTCCCCATTCGCTAATATAGTCTTGATTAGATATCCAAAAGGTTTTGTAATTTGCTAATTTGAATAAATTAATAATGTCTAAATTCTCATAAAATTTTCTTTCACTTAAATTATCTAAATTAGCAAAATTAAGCAGTACACTCATTACTGGATTTGTAGAAGCATAAGGGGCAATAACATCAGAATAAATTATTTTATTTTTTATATTTATTAGATTAGGCGTGGTGTTTAATCCTTGCCCGTAGTCTTGATAAGCACTTCTTCTTGAGCTTTCTCCTATTATTAAAACTATATTTTTTATGTTTTCATTAGCTTTTAATTTTTCGTGATTATTAGCAATTTTTAAATAACTCTCTTGCATTATTTTAGAATTAATCAAAATATCATCTGTATAAATTAATTCTTTATTAAATTTAATAAAAGGAATATTTATATATCTACTAAAATCATATTTAATAGCTCTTCTTAAATCATTCCCAAAGCACACTGCAAATATTAAAATAATAAAAGCTATGTTTAATTTGTTATTTATTTTTATATTTATTTTAATTTTTAATAAAAATAAAGCCACAATCATAAAAATTAAAATTCCAAAGAATTTAAAATTAATATATATTGATACAAACTCAATACTTTCAGCCATATTTGTATTTAAAAATGCTTCTAAGAAACTTGGATTTAAAAAATTATTAAAATTAATTACTAAAAAAGATTGAATAAAGATTACAAAGAAATTATAAATTATTAAAAATCTTAAAATACCCCCCCCATAAGGGATTTTAGATTTTAGAATATAGATTAGAAAATATACAAATAAGATTATAAAAATTAGTGTAACTGAAGTAGATTTTATATATTTTAAATCTTGAATAATGCCTTGATTTATAATCTTATTAGAAAACAATACTAAGCAAAAAATATTGCTTAGTGTAAAATATAAAAATATTCCAAAATGCTTTAAAACAAATTCAGTAAAATTATTCTTCATCTTTAGCCTTTTTTTGCAAGATATTTAGGGTTGTATTTACTATACTAAATGCTAAAGCAGTATAAATATATGCTTTATTTATATGAATATTTAAACCTTCAACTATTAAAACGCCACCAACTAAGACTAAAAATGTTAAAGCTAGAGTTTTTAATTCTTGGAATTTTTCTACCAAATCTCCAATCCATTTACTAGCAATCATCATAAACATCATAGCAATTATTACAGCTAATATCATAATGCTAAGCTCATCAGCAATTCCTACCGCAGTAATTACACTATCTAAAGAAAAAATTATATCAATTAAAGCAATTTCAATTATTACAACAAAGAAATTTGAGCTAGCCTTAAAATTACTATTATCACTATGCTCGTTTTTTTGCATTGATATTAGTTCTTTAATTGATTTAATTATTAAAAATATTCCCCCACCAATTAAGACAATATCTCTACCGCTAAAATCTTGACCTAAGATATTAAATAAAGGTTTTGTAAGTTTAACAAGCCAAAAGATACTAAATAAAAGTGCTATACGAGTTAGCATAGCAAAACCAAGTCCTAAAATACGGCCTTTATTTTGAAGGTGTTTTGGTAATTTACTTACTAAAATAGTAAGAAAAATAATATTATCTATACCTAAAACTATCTCAAGTAATACTAAAGTTACGAAAGATAATATGCCTTCTGAAGTGAAAATCCATTCAAACATAATTGTCCTTTTTATTGATTAAAAAATGCTATCCTAACCGAAATTTTTTAAAGGAGATTAAATGAGATTAGAACACGATTTTTTAGGTGAACTTGAAATTGCTGATGATATTTATTATGGAGTTCAGACCTTAAGAGCAGTGCAAAATTTTGACATTTCAGGAAAGCGTTTAAAGGACTTTCCAAGACTAATTATATCTTTTGCGAAAGTAAAAAAAGCAGCAGCTTTAGCTAATTATGAATTAGGCTTAATTAATGAAGAGATTAAAAACGCTATTTGTTTTGCTTGTGATGAATTAATAGCTGGAAAATATAAAGACCAATTTGTTGTAGATATGATACAAGGTGGTGCAGGAACTTCTACAAATATGAATGCAAATGAAGTTATAGCAAATATTGCTTTAGAAAAATTAGGGCATAAAAAAGGTGAGTATGAGTATTGCCATCCAAATGACCATGTGAATTTATCTCAAAGCACAAATGATGCTTATCCAACATCTTTAAGAGTTGCTTTATATGATTATTTAAGCGATTTAATGAAAGCTATGAATTATTTAAAAGCAGCTTATGAAAGAAAAGCAATTGAGTTTAAAGATATTATAAAAATGGGAAGAACCCAGCTTCAAGACGCAGTTCCGATGACTTTAGGAAGAGAATTTAAAACTTTTGCTGTAATGCTTGGCGAAGATATACAAAGAGTTAGCGAAGCAAGAAGCTTAATTTTAGAAATTAACTTGGGTGCAACTGCTATTGGAACAGGAATTAATTCTCATCCTGATTATCCACCAATCGTTGCAAAACACCTTCAATATATAACAGGTGCAAATTTTGTAATAGCAGATGATTTAATAGAAGCTACACAAGATACAGGAGCTTTCGTTCAAATTAGTGGAGTTTTAAAAAGAGTTGCAACAAAATTAAGTAAAGTTTGCAATGATTTAAGATTGCTTTCTAGTGGTCCAAAATGTGGCTTAAATGAAATTAACTTACCAAAAATGCAACCAGGCTCATCAATTATGCCAGGTAAGGTAAATCCAGTTATCCCTGAAGTAGTAAATCAAGTGTGTTATTATGTAATTGGTGCTGATGTTAGTGTTACTTTAGCTTGCGAGGGCGGACAATTACAATTAAATGTATTTGAACCACTTGCAGCATATAGTTTATTAAATAGTATTTGTATGCTTGAGCGTTCTATGAAGACTTTAGCTGATAAATGTATAGATGGTATCACAGCAAATAAACAAATATGCGAAGATTTTGTGATGAATAGTATAGGAATTGTAACTGCACTAAATCCTTATATAGGTTATGAAAATAGTGCAAGTATTGCAAAAGTTGCATTGCAAACGGGTGCAAGAGTTTATGATTTAGTTTTAGAGCGTAAATTAATGGATAAAGAAAAGCTTGATAAGATTTTAAGCCCTGAGTTTATGTTAAAGCCACATATGGGAGAAATTAAATAATATTTTGAAATAGGAATTTTAAATTCCTATTTCTTTAAAAAGTAATAGATAATAATTTAATCTAAATAATAAAAATTATTATTTATTGCTTTTGTTTAAATTTAGCTAATTTTTTTTAGTTAAAATTTATCTTTAACAATCACAAGGAATAACAATGTATAAGATGATATCAAGTATGAAATTAAGCATAATTTTGTTTTTGTTGTTTGCTTTTGCTAGTGGTTTAGCAACTTTTATAGAAAGCAAATATGGAACTCCTACAGCTTGGGCTTTAATATATGCTAGCTGGTGGTTTGCTGCTATTCAGGTATTGCTAGGAATTAATTTATTTTTTGCAATATTTAGATATAAAATGTATGAAAAATTACCGCTTTTTATATTCCATCTTAGTTTTTTATTTATGCTACTTGGCTCGGCACTTACTAGGTATTATGGATTTGAAGGATATATTCATATAAGAGAAAATGAAACTTCAAATATAGTAAGCTCAAGAGAAGCATTTTTTAGTATTTCTGCTATGAAAGATAATAAATACTATTCAAGCGATGAGTTTAAATATATAAGCGTAATAGGTCATAATGATGTAGATATTAACTTAGATTTAGACGGCAAAATAGCTAATTTAAAATTAGAAAAAGTTATTTTACACGCAAAACCAGCTTATAAAGAAGAAATAGGCGGAAAACCTTTCGTATTATTAAATGTTTCAGGAGAGCAAGGCTCAAGTGCATTAGCCCTTGATGAAGGTAGATTTGTTGTATTAGGAGAAGTTGTAATAGCAAATAAAAAAACTATTTCAATGAATGCTAAGCTTTTAGAATTTAACGAAAACAAAATTAAAGCGAATTTTGATTTAGAAATATTTGATGTTAAAAATAAGAAAAATATAAAATTATTAGCTGATAATGAATTTAGCCTTGATGATGGAATGGTAATTTCATTTGAAAATTACAAAATTGGATTTGATAAATTTTACAAAAACGGCGTTAAATACTACGAAGATAGCAAAGATAGCGAGTATCCAAATGCTTATTTAGTAAAAGTAACTTATGATAATGATAGCTTATACGCATATTTATTTGAAGGAGAAGGACAAAAAATCACTCTAGCAAATCAAACTTTTAGCATATCTTATACTGCTAAATTACTTGAATTACCATTTAGCTTTACTTTAAACAAATTTGAATTAGAGCGTTATATGGCTTCAAATTCTCCGAAATCTTATGCAAGTTATATTAGAATAAATGATGATGAAAGTAAGGATTATAAGATTTATATGAATAATGTATTAGACCATAAAGGTTATAGATTTTATCAAAGCTCATACGATAAAGATGAGCTAGGAACTATTTTAAGTGTAAATCAAGACCCAGGCAAAATACCAACTTATATTGGATACTTATTATTAGGTATAGGATTATTTTTAAACTTGATTTACAAAAACTCACGCTTTATGATTTTAACAAAACGCTTAGCAAAAATGAGTTCATTAGTGCTTTTACTTAGTGCTTTAACTCCACTTTTACATTCTGATGACATTAATGAAGCTATAGATAATGCTAATAAAAATCTAGCCCCAGTTAGCCTAGAAGAGCATGTAAAAGAATTAAGCGTTTTACCAGTTCAAAAAGACAATGGAAGAATAGCTCCATTTGGCTCATTAGCACTTGATTTAGTAAATAAAATTCATAAAACAAGCACTTATCAAGGCAAAGATGCAACAGAGCTTTTAATATGGATTATGAGTGATTTTAAAGACTTTTCTAAAGAAAAATTTATTTATCTAAGCAATCAAGAAATAAGAGATTTTTTAAATCTTGGCAAGGGTAAATATGCTAGTTTTTACGATTTTTTTCCAAATAATATATATGCTTTAAAAGATGAAGTTGATAAGGCTTTAAGAACCAATCCAAACAAGCGTGGAACTTATGAAAAAGAATTATTAAAAGTTGATGAGCGTTTAAATCTTTTATATTACGCTTCTTTAGGTGGTTATGTAAGAGCTAGTTTTGAAGATGGTAAAGCTTTAAATGTTTTAGAAACTAGCAAACCTGATTTAAAAGCTTATTTTTTATCATTAATAAATGCAAATAAAGACAATAATTATGCTTTAAGTTCAAAGATTTTAAATGAGATTAAAGCTAGTCAAGGAACTAATATTGATGAAGCAAAATTTAAATTAGAAATTGCTTTTGATAAGGTAGGGATTTTTACAAAATTAAGCCCTGTTTATTTATTAGGTGGTTTAGTGCTATTAATTTTAGTATTTTCAAGAATGATTAGTGGTAAAACAAGTCTAAAAACTGCCTTTAAAATAGTTTATTATCTAAATATTTTAGTTTTCATAGTTCATACAATTGCACTTGCTATTAGGGGATATTTAAGTGGTCATGCACCTTGGTCAAATTCTTATGAAAGTTTATTGTATATTTCTTGGGCATTAAGCTTAAGTGGTATTGTATTTTCTAAAAAAAGTCCTATTTCATTATCGCTTACATCAATTCTTGCAGCTATTGTTTTAATGGTAGCTCATCTTAGTTCAATTGACCCACAAATAGGCAATCTCGCACCTGTTTTACAAAGTTATTGGCTAACAATTCATGTTAGTATCATAACTGCTAGTTATGGATTTTTAGGTCTATGTGCTTTACTTGGAATTTTTGTATTAGTTTTATTTATTATGTTAGGAAAAAATAAAAAGCTAAATGAAAGAATAAAATCAAATATAAAAGAAGCTACAATGATTAACGAAATGGCTATGATTTTAGGCTTATCATTGCTTACTTTAGGCAATTTCTTAGGTGGTGTTTGGGCTAACGAATCTTGGGGAAGATATTGGGGCTGGGATAGTAAAGAAACTTGGGCTTTAGTATCTATTTTAGTTTATGCTGCAGTTTTACATATTAGAATGATTAAAGGAATAAATAATCAATTTACATTTGCAGTATGCTCTATGTTTGCATATTTGAGTATTATTATGACTTATTTTGGAGTGAATTACTTTTTAACAGGTATGCACTCATATGCTGCAGGAGAAGCTGCTAGCGTGCCTATTTATGCTTACATTAGCGTAGGAGTTATGGCATTATTAGCAATTGTTGCAAGTAAAAATAAAAAGGAAGCAGAACTTTTATGAGAGATAATGTATTTATAATTGTCGGTGTAGTAGCTTTTTTAGTAATTATTGCTCTAGTTTTTTATTTTATAATCAAGAGCTCAAAAAATAAAGAAAATCAAATTCTTACACAAGAAAAGCAAGAAGTAGTCAAGAAAGTAAATGCTTTAGATGATTTGATAAAAGCAGCAAAGAGTGCAAAAACTCCAGCTGCTTTAAATAAAGTAGTTTTAGCGTTTTTACAAAGTCAAAGTCTTGAAAATAGAACAAGTCTTACAACTTTAAGTGAAGATGCTAAAAAAAAATTAGGATTTATTAGTGTTGTTTGTGCTAACAAATGTGCTGAAGCAAAATTAATTGCTTTTTTAAATCACGAATTGGGTAAAAAATATCCAAGTTACAAAAGAGAAATAGATTTATATGAGAATTTAGGACTTGCAAGAAGAAGGATGAAGTAATTGAATAAACTTTATTTTAGATATCTTGCTAGCCTTTATCTTAAAAATTGTTTAATTTTTATTATTGCTTTTGTAGGATTTTATTTATTTATAGATATTTTAATTAATTATAAAAAGCTGCATTTAAATACCAATATATTCTTATTATATATTGTATATACAATGCTTACAGCTTTTTATTATATATTGCCAATAGCGTTAATACTTGCTATGATTTTTACAAAAATATCTCTTATTAAAAAAAATGAATTTATAGCGTTTTATTCTTTAGGACTTAGCAAAAACGCAAGTGTTAAGCCTATAATGTTTATAAGTTTAATAATAAGTTTTATCGCAATTTTTTTAAACTATACAAATATTGCTTATGCAGAAAACTATAAAAGCAATATTTTAAAATACGGATATTTAAGCAAAGAACAAATGGATTTGTTTTTTAAATATCAAGATGATTATATTTATATAAAAAGCTATGATAAATCTACAATGAATGATATTAAAATTATCAAAAAAACAAACAATGAAATATCTAAAATCATCTTAGCAAAAAGAGCAAATTTTATTGATAATAATTGGGTTTTAGAAGACGCAAAAGTTATGGAATTTAAATTAGGAAATAATTTTGATGATACCTTTATAATTAATCAAAATTTAGAAAAAGAAATGATTTTAAAAGATTTTAACCCAAGTTTGCTTGATAATTTAGGCACTGATGATAGCTCTTTAAAGGACGCATTTTTTTATCTTAATAATTTTGAAGCTAATAAAAACATAGCAAGAGCTAGTATTTATAAGCAAAGTATATTTTTATTATATGCTCCATTTTTTATGCTTATAATTTTTTACAATATTCCTATTATGCCAAGATATAATGATTTAAATATCTATGCTTTAACATATACAAGTTTATCTTTATTAGTTTATGGAGTTTTATTTTTGCTATTAAGATTTGCTAGTAATGGTAGTATAAATCCTGAACTAGCTATTCTTTTGCCAATAAGTATAATTATTGTATATTCATTAATGAAGTTTAATAAAAATAAGTGATTATAAAAGGAGCAAAAAATGGACTTTTTAAAACTTGCAAATGGTATTAATACACCTTTTTATTTGTATGATTTTAACGAGATTGAAAATAGATTTAATAGTATTAAAAAAGCATTTAGTGGAGCTAAAAATAATATTTTTTACGCGGTTAAGGCTAATTCAAATTTATCTTTATTAAAGTTTTTAGCGAATTTAGATAGTGGATTTGATTGTGTTAGTGCTAATGAGATTAGAAGAGCTTTAAAAGTAGGTGCTAAACCTTATAAAATAATTTTTAGTGGGGTTGGTAAAAGTGCAAGTGAATTAGAATTTGCAATAGAGCAAAAAATACTTTATATAAATGTAGAAAGTAGTGCTGAATTAGAGCTTTTAGAAAGTATTGCAAAGAGTAAAAATCAAGTAGTAAATATAAGTATTCGTGTAAATCCTAATATAGATGCAAAAACTCATCCTTATATTTCAACAGGTCTTAAAGAAAACAAATTCGGAGTTAGTCTAGATAATGCTAGGGCTATGTTTTTAAAAGCACATAAATCAGATTATTTAAATCCAGTAGGAGTTCATTTTCATATAGGTTCAAATATCTTAGAATTAAGTAGTATTATCCAAGCTGCTATTTTGGTAGAAAAATTTATAAAAGAACTAAATACCGTAGGGCTAAATATTAAGTTTTTTGATATTGGTGGCGGAGTTGGTATTAAATACAAAAATGATGAAATTGAGCCTAATTTAGATGAGTTTGCACATATGATTAAAAATATTGCAAAAGCACAGGATTTGACAATTTGCTGTGAGCCAGGTCGCTATATTGTAGGAAATGCAGGTTATTTAGTAAGCAAGGTTTTATATGAAAAAATTAACGAAGGCAAAAGATTTGTAATATGCGATGCTTCTATGTGTGAGCTAATTCGCCCAAGTTTATACGAAGCATACCACGAGATTTTAAGCTTTCCTAGTGTAAATAAATTAAATGAAAGTAGCAAGGCTGATTTGGTTGGTGGAGTTTGTGAAAGTGGAGATTTCTTAGCAAAAGATGTAGTTTTACCACCTTTAATGGCAAATGATTTAGTAGTTATTAAAAGTTCAGGAGCTTACGGATTTGTAATGAGCTCAAATTATAATTCAAGAACAAAGGTTGCTGAATATTCTTTATATAACAATGAGTTAAAATTAATAAATAAAGCTCAAAGTTTTGATGAATTAATAGCTAATGAATTATCTTGTTTGTGAGTATATTATGAATTTAGAAGAAATTAGACAAAATATAAATAAAATTGATGATGAAATAATTAAATTATTAAATCAAAGAATGGAATTTGTAAAGCAAGTTGGTATTTTAAAGCATAATGAAGGTAGTCCAATTTATCGTCCTGTAAGAGAAAATGAGATAATAAATAGACTAAGCGAAAATAGCAAAGGCTTATTAGAAAAAGACGCAATTAAAGCAATTTATCAAGAGATTTTTGCAATTTCAAGAAATCTTGAATTACCACAAAGAGTTGCGTTTTTAGGTCCAATTGGCACTTATACTCATCAAGCAGCAAGATTGTGGTTTGGAGCGCTTAGTGAATATATTGAGATTGCTACTATTGAAGATGTTTTTGTTAGTTTAAATAACGATGAAGTATCTTATGCAGTAGTTCCTATAGAAAACAATACAGAAGGTGGGGTTGGAGCTACTCTTGATTGTCTTGCAAAATACGATGATATTTTGATTTTTGCTGAAAATTATTTAGATATTCATCATTCATTCGCAAGCACAACTGATGATATAAGAGATATTAAAGTGATTTTTTCTCATCCACAAGGCTATAATCAGTGTAAAAAATTCTTAGAAGCTCATAATATTTTAGATGTTGAGTTTGTCCCTACTAAAAGCACAGCCGCTGCTGCAAAATTAGCAAAAGATACGCCAAACTCAGCTGCAATTTGCTCAAAAATTGCAGCAAAACTAAGCGATTTGCCTTTAATGTTTGAATGTATTGAAGATAATAAGGCAAATAAAACTAGATTTTTAGTGCTTAGCAAACATTCTTGCGAAAAATCAAGCAATTCTAAAACATCAATTCTAGCAAATACAGCACATAAAGCAGGTGCTTTAGTTGATTTGCTTAATGAGTTTAAAGAAGCAAATATCAATTTAACTAAAATTGAATCAAGACCTTTAAAGAAAAAAGAATTTGAATATAGTTTTTTTATTGATTTTGACGGACATATTGATGATTTGAATGTGCAAAAAATCTTAAAAAATAAAACAAATATAAAATGGCTTGGCTCATATTTAAAGAATGATAAATGATTAAGCAATTTTTACAAGGAATAGGCAAGTTCTATTCAGGTTTAGAAAAAAAACAAAAACTAACTATATTAGCAGCCATTATTGCAACCGTTGCTTTTATAGTTTTTTTACTTGTATATAATTCTGGTAATAATAAAAACTACTCTGGTTATTCTGTTTTATTTGATGAATTAGATACTAAAAATTCAGCTGCAGTTGTATCAATATTAGAAAAAAATCAAATAAATTATATTTTAAAAGATGAAAGCACCATTTTAGTTCCAAGTGCTGATGTTTATAAGCAGCGTTTAGAAGTGGCAAGTGCTGGAATTTTAAAGGATAATAAAGTAGGTTTTGAGATTTTTGATAAACAAGAATTTGGAGCTACTGATGAAGAGCAAAAAATCAAGTTTAAAAGAGCTTTAGAAGGTGAATTATCAAGAACTATTGAGAGCTTAAATCCTATTAATAAAGCTGCAGTTCATATTGCTTTTGGTAAAGAATCTTTATTTGTAAAAGAAAAAGAGCCGCCAACAGCTTCAGTAGTTTTAAATATTAAAATGGGTATGAAATTAGGTCAAAAACAAGTTTTAGGGATTAAAAATCTTGTTGCTTCATCTGTTGCTAGTTTAAGTGTTGAAAATGTTAAGATAATTGACCAAAATGGGGTTAATTTAGGCGCTGATGAAGTAGGGCTTGATGTAGATGAATTAAACGCACAAATAAATTATAAAAAAGAATATGAAAATTCATTAGAGCAAAAGATTATAAATGTTTTAGCACCTGTTCTTGGTGGTTGGGATAGAGTTGTTGCTAGAGTTAATGCTGATTTTAATTTTGATAAGGCAAATAGTCAAAGTGAAGTATTTGACCCAAATTCAGTCGCTAGAAGTGAGCAAAGTTTAGAAGAGAAAAAAGAAGGCAAAAAAGGCAAAGAAGTAGGCGGAGTGCCAGGAGCAATATCAAATATTGGACCAGTTCAAGGCATTGAAGATGGAGAAAATAAAGAAAGTTATAGCAAAAATCAAAGCACAATTAATTATGAAATATCTAAAAAAATTACAACTATCAAAGGTCAATTTGCAACCTTAAATAGAATTAGTGCAGCAGTAGTAGTAGATGGAAAATACGAAATTGATGAAAATGGCGAAGTAAAATATGTAGCAATTAGCGATGATGAGCTTAAAAAATTACAAGGTTTAGTAAAAAACGCAATAGGATTTAATGATACTAGAGGAGATAGCGTTAGTGTTGATAATATTAGATTTAATAATATTAAAGCTCCAGTTCCACCATCAATTAAAATTACTAATTTCTTAGAAAGTTATATAATGCCGTTTATTCCACCTGCAAAATATATTTTTGCTATGGTGTTAATGTTTATATTTTATAAAAAGGTTATATCTCCGTTTATCAAGAAAATGCTTGAGGATAAGGTATTTACACCTGAAGAATTAGAAGAAATTAGGCGTGAAGAAGGTGCTGATGATGAAGAAGATGCGATAGAAAAATATCAACAAGCTAAAAAAAGAGTTGAAGAACAACTTGGAATTGACGCTGGATTTAGTGAAGATGAATTACAATATGATATTTTACTTGAAAAATTAAAAACTATTAGCACAGAAAAAAGTGATGAGGTTGCTATGCTATTTACTAGCTTACTTAAAAACGACAATGAATTTAATCAATCTCAAAAGGAAATGTAATGGCAAATTTAACTAACGAGCAAAAAGCCTTATATAATGATTTAAGTATCTTAGAAAAAATTGCAATATTTTTAATCCAAATGGGAGAAGAGCCAAGCACATTGATATTTTCTAATCTTGATATTGCTATGGTTTCAGAAATTACAAAATATATAGCTAGTGCAAGAAGCGTTGATAGAGCAGTAGCTACTGCTGTATTAGAAGAATTTCACGCTTTACTTAAATCAAATCAGTATATTAAAAATGGTGGTTTGGAATTTGCTAAAGAGATTTTATATAATACTTATGGGATTGAAGAAGCTGAAAAAATCTTATCAAAATTAGCAAAAACTTTAGATGGAAATCAAGCATTTTCTTACCTTAGCAATATTAAACCTCAACAATTAGCTGACTTTATCGTAAATGAATATCCACAAACAATAGCTTTAATTATTGCACATATGGAGCCTACTAAAGCGGCTGAGACTTTAGAGTTTTTTGAAGATAATTTAAGAAGTGAAGTAATTCATAGAATTGCTACTTTAGGTGATATTAGCCCAAGTATTATTAAAAGAGTTTCAACCGTTTTAGAGAGTAAATTACAATCTCTTACATCTTATAAAGTTGAAGTTGGTGGGACTAGAGCAGTTGCTGAAGTGCTTAATCGTCTAGGTCAAAAATCAAGTAAATCAACTATTGCATATTTAGAGCAAACTGATGAAAAACTTGCAACTACTATTAAAGATATGATGTTTACTTTTGATGATATTACTAAATTAGGCACAACAGCAATTAGAGAGATATTAAAAGTTGCTGATAAAAAAGATTTAATGATAGCTTTAAAAGGAAGCACGGAAGATTTAAAAGGTATGTTTTTATCTAATATGAGCCAAAGAGCAGCGGAGAGTTTTAATGAAGAAATGGGATTTTTAGGTGCTGTTAGGGTAAAAGATGTAGAAGAAGCACAAAGAAAAATCGTTGAAGTTGTTCAAAAGCTTAATGAAAGCGGAGTAATACAATTAGGCGAAAGTGATGAGATGATAGAATGATGAAAACTATTATTGATAATAAAGCCAAAGAGCATCATATTCAAAATTATAAATTTAAAATTCTAAGCTCATTTGACACTGATACAAGTGAAGAGCAGCTTAGTGAAGTTGTTGAAACTCCACAAGAAATAAAAGAAGAGCCTGTAATAATTAAAGAAATTACTCCGCCACCACCACCGCCACCAAATCCAATCAATGAAGAAATGCTTAAAAAAATGGAAACTTTAAGCGATAATGTAGTAAAACTTCAAATGAAACTTGAAAAACAAGAAGAAGAATTTGAAAAAAGACTTTTAAATGAGATTGAAATAGCTAAAAAAAACGCTTATGAAGAAGGTTTAAACGCAGGTAAATCTCAAAACGAAGATAAAATAAACGAGCTTAGTATAAATGTATCAAATAGTATTAAAAAGCTTGAAAATAAATGCCAAGAATTAAGTAATTTTTGTGAAAAAACAAAAAGCGATTTAAACGAAGCTGCTTATTTAATAGCTAAAGAAGTAGTAAATAAAGAGCTAGAAACAAGTTCAGCAAAAATTGCTCTAGCTTATGCAAATACGATAATGCAAGGAATTGATAAAAGCATTAAGATTAAAATCAGCGTAAATCCTAAGGATTTTGATTATTTAAATAAAGAATTAAGTTCAAATAGGATTGAAATCTTAGCTGATGATGCTATTAATAAGGGTTGTTTGATTATTAATTCAGATACATTAAATACTCAAATTAACTTAAAAGAAAGATTAGCACAAGCAAGGAGTATGATATTAGATGAAGCGTAAAATTGAAAATATCAAAAGCCTTAATGAAAACGAATTAAAAGAATTATGTAGTGATATAAGAGCTACAATCATTGAGCAAGTTAGCAAAAACGGCGGTCATTTATCGTCTAATTTAGGCGTGGTTGAACTAAGCGTTGTTCTTCATCATTTATTTGATATAAAGGAAAATCCTTTAATTTTTGATGTATCTCATCAATGCTACGCACATAAAATATTAACAAATAGGAATTTAGAAAATCTAAGACAATTTAATGGAATTAGTGGTTATACCGAGCCAAATGAGAGCGAGTATGATTTTTTTATAGCAGGGCATTCATCTACTTCAATATCTCTTGCAACGGGGGTTGCAAAGGCTTTTAGTCTTAATAAAAAAGATGCAATTCCAATTGCTATTATTGGTGATGGGGCGATGGGCTGTGGATTAGCTTATGAAGCTTTAAATGAATTAGGAGATAGAAAATATCCAAGTATTATTATCTTAAATGATAATAAAATGAGTATTAGTAAGCCTATTGGTGCAGTTTCAAGATTTTTATCAAAAAGTTTATCAAGTCCAATTTATCAAAAATTTAAAAAAGGCGTTGAAGCAATGCTTGAATACTTGCCTGAAGGTGCTAGATATACTGCAAAAAGATTTGAAGATGGATTTAAATTAATCACTCCTGCTGGAATGTTTTTTGAAGAATTAGGGCTTGAATATATTGGCCCAATTGATGGGCATAATATTGCTGATTTAATAACTGCATTAAATCTAGCAAAAAGTCTTAAAAAGCCTGTATTATTGCATATTCAAACAATTAAAGGCTATGGTTATGAGTATTCTTTAAATGATGAGGGTAGTTGGCACGGAGTTGGAGCTTTTGATATAAAAACAGGTAAGAGTTTAAGTAGTTCAAAAAAACCTAGTGCAACGGCAATTTTTAGTGATATTTTAGATGAACTAGCAAGTAAAAATGAAAAAATAGTAGGTCTTAGTGCAGCTATGCCAAGTGGCACTGGAATTGATAAATTAATAGCAAAATATCCTAATAGATTTTATGATGTAGGAATAGCAGAAGCTCACGCAGTAACTTCAATGGCTGCTATGAGTAAATGTGGTTTTATGCCTGTAGTAGCTATTTATTCAACTTTTTTGCAAAGAGCTTATGATAGTTTAATTCACGATTGTGCAATACTTAATCTTAATATGGTTTTTGCACTTGATCGTGCAGGGATTGTAGGAAATGATGGCAAAACTCATCAAGGAGCTTTTGATATTTCATATATATCTTGCATACCTAATTTTAAAATTTGTGCTCCAACGAATGCTAAAAGTTTTAAATTATTGCTTGAATACGCTACAAGTAAAGTTGGGCTAATTGCTATTCGCTATCCAAGGGGAAGTTTTGCCTTAGATGAGAGCTATGAGCCAAGCTTAAAAACTCATTTTATTAAAAATGTAAATTCTAATATAAGCTTTTTAGGTTTTGGAGAAGGCGTTGCAAAAGCTTTAGCAGTTAGTGAAGAAATAAATGCAAATGTAATTGATTTAGTATTTGCTAAACCACTTGATAAAGAGTTTTTATTAAATCTTGCTAAGAGTTCAAAAGAATGGCATATTTTTAGCGAAAGTGCAAAAATAGGCGGATTAAATTCTATAATTTCTAGCTTTTTAAAAGAATATGATTTAGACATTAAATTAATATCTTATGAATACGAAGATGAGTTTATAACTCACGGAAATACAAATGAAGTTATGCAAAGCTTAGGGCTTGATGCAAAAAGTATTATAAATAAAATTAAAGGCAATAAATGATAGTTAGTGCAGGAATAAGTGAGATTTATGATTACGCAGAGCCTATTGGATTAGGCAGTAATTGTTCTATAAAACTTAGCGAATTAATACTTAAAAAGCAGCCAAAAAGATTGATTTTCATAGGTTCAATGGGGCTTTATACTAAAGAAATTGAGCTTTTTAGCGTAAATGAGTTTAAAAGTGCTGTAAATATTGAATTAGCTATGTTAGATGATTTAGTTTATACCCCTATGAAAATGGATGAAATTCCTGTTTTAAATTCTTCTAATTATATTTGTAAAAATTATGAATACGCTAAGAAAATGAATGAAAAATACGGGATATTAGGCGAAAATATGGAGTGTTTTAGTTTTTTTGCGACTGCTAATTATTATAAAATCCCAGCTAGTGCAATTTTAGTAGCGACTAATTATTGTGATGAATTCGCACACGAAGAATATATAAAAAACATAGCAAAAGCTAATGAAATATTAGAAAATTACTTAGAAAACAAAGGACTTTTATGAAAGAATTATTAGATTTTTTACCAGAAGAATATAACCTTAGTCCAAAATATCTAAATAATGAATTAGCAAAATTTGTATATCAAAAATATATAAATGATTTTAGCGAAGCTACAAGTTTATCAAAAGCTCTAAGAGAGCAATTAAAAAATGAATTTAACATTATGCCACTTAGCTTAAAAATAGCTCAAACAAGCATTGATGGGAGTATTAAATTCTTATTTTCCTTGCACGATAATCACACAATAGAAAGCGTTTTGCTACCTATGAAAAAAGAAAGAATAGAAAATGGTGTGAAAAAAAGTGCAAAATACACTATTTGTATAAGTAGCCAAGTAGGTTGCAAAAGTGGTTGTGCCTTTTGTTTAACGGGTAAAAGTGGGCTTATTAGAAATCTTAGCACAGCTGAAATAGTAGCTCAAGTATTATTTATCAAAAAATACGCAAAAATCCCTTATGAGCAAGGTATTAATATAGTTTTTATGGGTATGGGAGAGCCACTTGATAATTTAAAAGCAGTTAGCAAGGCTATTAAAATCTTTTCTCATAACGATACTCTAGCAATATCTCCACGCCGTCAAACAATCTCAACAAGCGGTCTTGCAAAGCAAATTGAAGAATTAGGCAAGATGAATTTAGGTGTATTACTTGCAATTTCGCTTCACGCTGTAAATGATACTTTAAGAGATGAATTAATGCCTATTAATAAGGCTTATAATATTGAAAGCGTTTTAAATGCGGTAAGGAATTTCCCAATAGATGCTAGAAAAAGAGTGTTATTTGAATATTTATGTTTAGGTGGGATTAATGATGATTTAAGCCACGCAAAGGCTTTAGTAAAATTACTACACGGAATAAAAGCTAAGATAAATTTAATTTATTTTAACCCACACGAAGGCAGTATCTATAAACGCCCAAGTGAAGAAAAAGTAATTGCTTTTAGAGATTATTTACAAGCACACGGACAAAACGCTACCATTAGACAAAGCAAAGGGCTTGATATTAGTGCAGCGTGCGGGCAATTAAGAAATAACGAGGATGAAAATGCAAAAACCATCATATAGAATAGCTCAAATATTAGTAAGACTTTATAATGAAGAGATATTAAATAAGCACGATTTAGCTGAAGAATTTGGAGTAAATGCTAAGACTATTCAGCGTGATATTAATGAAAGATTATCAAAATTACCAATAATTGCTAGAAGAAATGGGGATTATAGTTTAGATAAAGCTTATATTAAAAGCAATCACGAAGAGATTAGAAAACTTATAAAAATATTTGATATTACTATGCTTCCAACAAGGCTTAGCGATGAGTTTTTAAACAATCTTTTTACTCAAAAAGAACTACCAATTACTAATATTAAAAATAACGAAATTGATGATATTAGTAGTGTTTATGAGAGCTTAACTAATGCGATTTTAAATAAGGTAAAAATTAAAATAACTTATAATGCAAAAGAAAGAACTCTAATGCCTTATAAATTAGTAAATCATCAAGATATTTGGTATTTATTAGCTTGTGAAGAAGCTGAACTTAAAAGCTTTACTTTATATAAAATCAAAAATTTATTAATCACACAAGAAGAATTTATCCCAAATGAAAGCACACAAGAGCTGATTAACAATAATTCAAGTAGTTTTATATCAAATAATATTACAAATGTTATTTTAGAATTAGATTGTGTTGCTAAAGAATATTTTTTAAAAAGAGCAATATTAAAAAATCAAAGAATAATCTCAAGCCATTTAGACAAAATCATAATAGAAACAGAAACAAGTTATGAAGATGAGATTATTAGGCTAGTTTTTAAATGGATTCCACATATTAAAATTCTTGAGCCAAAAAGCTTAGCAAATGAGTGCAAGGCTAGAATTAAAGAATATTTAAAGAATATTTAATGCAAAAGCAAAAGATATTTGAAATAATTTGTAATGAGTGTAAAGAAAAGCAAATTAGCATAGTAAATATTGAAGGATTTAGCATAATAAATGAAGAGATTTTTTGTCTAAAAAGCTCAAATAAGATTTCTTATAATGATTTAAGATATATTGATTTTGCTTATATTTTATTAGAAATTAACACTAAAAATAGTTTAATAAATGCTTTTAGTATAGCTGCAAAATTAGTAAGCGATGATTATGAAGAACATAAAGAATTATTAAAAAAATGCTTTTTGCTCTTAGATGATACAATGCATTTTAAAGACCTTGAAAAATGTTTAATAATGTTGCAATTAAAAGAAAGTTACGATAAGTTAGAAGATAAATTCTAGTAGATTATTTACTAGAATTATTGTTTTTTACTATTTGATGAAGACAAGAGCCATCTTTAACATTTATAAATTCATCATTTTTAGAAATAGCTACAAAGATTTCATCATTATTTTTTAAATAGTGTTTTTCTCCAAAAGGAGTATAAGATAAAGCACCTAAACATATCAATAAATTTGCAGGCTTACTAGCTATTAAAGGTCTTATATCTTCAAGGGTTGCTATGTCTATTTGATTATTTATAGTATCAATTAGCCAAGTGATTAATGTATTTGAATAATAAAAATAATTTTTTATATAATCTTCGTTTGCGTATTTTATTATCTCATTATCTCTTTTTAAATAGCAGTGGATTTTATAATCATTTAATTCATCAAGATTATTTAAAGGAACTAAATTCCCAATACCTTTACTAGCAGTTGAGAAGTTCTTTTTAGAAGATATTTTATTTTCATTTACTCTTTTACTAGCGTCATTAAACGCTGCATAAAATTGTGGTTTTAAATCACTTAGTTTATCATTTTCATAAAAAGCTTTAAAAATTACACATAATTCAGGTTCAATTTGAACAAAATCTCCATCTAAAATAAGCTCATTTTCACTAATACAAAATCTCTTTAAATATTCTTTATCACTATCTTTAGAGTAGAATGGAAACACACCTTTAGGTGCAAAATCACTTGTGTGTAATTCAGTAAAATCTTTAGCTTCGTTAGCTTGATTTAAATGATTAGGGACATTTCCTATTACACCTAAGCATAAATAGTCTTTAAACATTATTTTTCCTTAAATTGAAATATTTTTATAATTTATAGCATTAATTGATAAGTTTTATGTAAAATAAATATACTTTTTTTATTTTAGGAGAAAATATGAAAAAAACGATATTTCTATCCCTATGTGCGATAAGTGTATTGCACGGAAGTATGGTAACAACAGAAAATAAAATTAAAGGTATTTTTATTGGAAATGTTGATAATGCGTATGGTGCTGCACATACTAAACTTGAATTAATACAAGACTTTTATAATTATGGTCGTGATAATGCAATCATTGGTTGTCTTCACGGAAGACCTGGTAGTGATGCTTGGGCTTATTATGATTGCGCTTCTTTAATGCAAGTTTATAGTTATAAAGATGGTAGCGGAAATCCTGAAGCAGATAATGCAAATTATAGAGATAATGTATGGTGTATAGCTCAAGGTAGTAATGATTTAGGAACAAATAAAATTCCAACTGCTAGTGAGTTTATTGCAAATATTAATAAAGCTAATCTTGATGAAAAAGATGAACCTAATAAACCTAAAGTATTATATGTTTCAAAAGATAAGGTAAGTCCACATGTTCCATACAATACTAGTGTATATAATTATAGTTTAGGAAATTATCAAGAATCATATAAAGATTTTGGCGTAAATACTACAGGTAGGCTATTGGTAATTGCTAAAAGTGATGAGAGTAAACAATTTAGTTTTTATCTAAGCGATAATATTAATCTTGGCTCTTTTCCTAATGATTTTAAAAACTTCGTAAATCAAAATCTAGGCATACAAAATGGACAAATGATACCAGGAACAGGCTCAAAACGCTCTCATATGTATCAAAGTTGGGCTCTTTTAGCTCAAAGAACAATATCAGGTGGCAAAGATAGAGGTGCTTGGTGTAATCAGATTTATCATTGGGATAATCGTAATTTTAAAAATGGTAAAGGTTGTGGTTCTAGTGATTGGAATAGTTTAAGCGCTCATGGAAAATATGTTAGATTTTTCCATTCTTTATGGGGTTTAGGTTATCAATTTAGAGCTTCTACTGCTAGTGACCATGTTTACGATATGAAAACAGGTGCGGCTCAATATGGTGGAATAAAAAATGAATATGGTCAAGTAGTTCCTTTTGGAATTAGTGGAGACCTTTATGGTTCTGCAGAATTTAGAGGGGATGATTGGCATGTTAGACATTATCCAGAAGGCTATAAAAGAGATTTGTATTACCAAACTTATAATTTAAGAAAAATAACTGAAGCAATTACTTTAAAAAATATAAGTTTATACGGAACTAATGAGTTTAATAATAAAGATAATGTGTTTCCTTTTTTTAATAAGAATTTAGACCAAGGTAGCAATAATTCTAATGCTTTTGGTAATGATAATAAGATAGGAAAATGTTATTTTATTAATTTACAATATTATGGAAGTAAAAATCAAAATGGTTATGCAAAGTTTGAAGCTATGCAATCTAGCAAATTATTATGGAATAAACCAGCTAATGAGTTTTTGCAAAACTATATAAGTAGTTTAGATGGTAAATATGCAATCGCTAATTACTCAATAGATAGAAGTAATATTTATACTAGAGCAACTTCTGGTGAAAAGCATATATTTACTTTAAATACTAGACCTACAAGTTTTAGATATGCTGATGCGAAAAAATACGGAAATTCTCCAGTAAATACTGCTATTAATGCTCAATATAATTTATATTTTTATCCTGACGCTGATGGAGCTAAAACTACTGAAATTGATAAAAATTTAGTTCCTAGAAAAGCAAAAGTTGAAAATTTACCAAGTAGCTTTAATGAAAAAGAATTTTATGTTGTAACAGAGCTTAAATACGGAGTAAATAATAACGCTCAATTATCATTTACATACGAAGGCGTTGATTTAGACCCTAATAGATTAGGCTTTGAAAATAAACAAGAATGCGATGTAAGTAGTGGTAAAAACTGCTCTAATATGAAATTTAAATTTAAAGATTTCAAATACAAAACTTATAAATTAAGCAAAACTGATGGTGGCTTTAGAGTAATTAGTGAAGATAGCGAAAGGAATGGCTATTTTGCAAGTGATTACACAACTGATGTTATGGCATTAAGAGTTGATGATGGGCTATTAGATGCAATTAAATATAAATCTGGTGAATCAATCTTATTAGAACTTACACTTGATAGAGGTTTTTATGCTGATGATAGACCATTTTTTGAAACCAATTCAACTACTATCATTAATGCTAAATCATCAGGTAAGTTTTATGTAATTATTAGTGATATTAATTTTAATGCTAGTAATGTAGATTTTGGTTCTATTTGGAACAAACAAGACCCTGATAAAATGCCTGTATTAAACAGCACTAGCACAGGCTTTAACACTACGACTGCAAATACGAGAATAGCTGGAAAACCTGTTTATTTAGGTATTCAAAGCGCAAAATCATCAAATAAATTAAATAATATTGATAATTTTGTAACTTTTGATGTAATAGACGCAAATACTAATACAATAATTAAATCAGCAAATCTTACTTATTATGACAATGGAACAAGTAAAGTTAATATTAGTCACGAAAATGATTATTTAGTAGGCAATCCAATATTTACTCAAACAGGATTTAGTGGTGCTTATCCGTTTTATGATGGCGTTGTTAGAATTGATGATTTAAAAGTAGGTAGATATAAAGTATGCTATACAATATATTCTAAATCTCAAGTTCAAGAAGAAATCAATAAAAACAATAACAATAAAGACGCTAAAAGCCTAATTGAAGTGCCTGTTAAAGCTAGAAATTGCACTAATGATTTTAGTTTAAGACCTGCTTTAGTTGAATACACCACAAGCACTACATTTACAGCTGGAGAAAATGCTCTTGCGGGTGGAAAAGTAGCAGTATTTAATGCAGGATTAAAAGATGCTGATGATAAGCTAATAGTAACAAATGAAGAATTTGCTTTAACAAAAACTACTTTAAGTGTAAAAGATAGTCAAGGTAAAAATTATGATTTTAGTTTAAATGCAACTAATAAAAATACTATATCTGATAGCAATGAAGTTGCGTTTGTAAAAGACAATAATAATACCTATAAAATCAATGACGCAGTTGTAAATTTCCCATTATCAACTGATGCAAAACTTAAATTATACGAAGGTAAATTCACAAAACCAGATAGTATTAAAGGTTTATGTAATGCAAATGCTATCAATAATAAAGTAGATGAATATGGAAAAGTAGGTTGTTTAATTGATAGTAAAAGTGCTATAGATATTAACTTTAATAGTACTAAAGAGTATGTTTTAAGAACTCCTATAATAAACAACGCCTTTACAGATGAAAAAACATTCTTTAAGAGTGAAGTAGGCGATAATAATAGCTTAAAGATTTATTATGTATTTAATAATTTAGGTGCTAAGGATACAAATAGCTTAAATTATGTATATCATAAATTTAGCAAAGACCATAATCTTGAGTATGAATTAAATTTTGATAATACTGATAAACAAGCTAAAGATAGATATTTAGTAAATATTGATGAAAATTATACGGATAAAAGCTTTAATACGACAATTAATGGTGCAAATCAAATTCTAGTAGATAGAGTTATCATTACAAAAGATAAGTTAAATAAAGATTTTGATAAAAAATTAGAAGATTTATATAACAATACAAAAACAAATAACATTAATGCTGTTATAGCTGGATTTGCTGCACCAAAAGATAAAATATCTGTAGATTTAGAATTAGCTTACACTAAATACAAAAAAACTCCAGATAATAAAACAATAGATACTAATGCAAGTTTAGCTAAGCCAAGTGTTGCTGAGTTTTCATTATTAAAATCATCAAAAGTTTCTTTAGATGGAGCTAGCACTAATTTAGCTAATGAATACTCATTTATCTTTACTAATGTTACTTATAAAGATAATAAAGTAACAAATACTGACAAAATTACTTTAAATCCTACAACAGATTTAGAGCTTTATTATTTAAATAAGAAAAACGAAAGAACAAAAATACCTTTAAAGAGTTCTTTATATGATAAAGACGCTAGTGCTATTATTAATGAATTATCATTTAATGCTGAATATGGTTCAAGCTTTTTTAAAAATCCAAAAACAGGCGAAGTAACTATCACGCTAACACCTGATAATGCTAAAAAGCAATACATTAAAGAAGTAATTAATCTTAATAATACAAGTGATTTACATGGTGGTAAGTTCAGTTTAGAATTTACAAATGCTAAGTAATTTTAAGAAGGGTTTAAAAACCCTTCTTTTTATTAATGACAAGCTGGAGTGTTTGTCGTTGGTTGAATACTAGAATTATCAGCTTTAGTAGTGTTTAAAAACTCAATTAATTTAAATGCAGCTTCTTCATATCTTTTTGCTACTATTGAATTTGGCTCACACATAGAAATAGGCTTACCACTATCTCCACCCGTTCTAATTGATAAATCAATAGGAATACAAGCTAAAATAGAGCAATCATATTCATGAGCTAAATTAAGCGCTCCACCTTTACCAAAAATCTCATGCTCAACATCGCAATTAGGACAAATAAAACCACTCATATTCTCAATTACACCAGCTACAGGTATATTTAATTTATTAAACATATCTAAAGCTCTTTTACTATCATCAAGGCTTACTGCTTGTGGGGTGCTAACGCAAACTCCCGCACTAACAGGCACGCTTTGAGCTAGAGTAATTTGTGCATCACCTGTTCCTGGAGGCATATCAAGTAATAATACATCAAGCTCACTCCATAACACATCGCATAAAAGCTGCTCAATTGCTTTCATAACCATAGAGCCTCTCCACATTAATCCTTGTCCTTCTTCAATTAAAATTCCCATACTCATAAACTCAATTCCATAAGCTTTAACAGGACGGATTTTATTGCCTACTACTACAGGTTTTTCGTTTTCAGCACCAAGCATTCTTGGCATATTAGGACCATATATATCAGCATCTAGCACTCCTACTTTTTTACCAAGTTTTGCAAGTGATAATGCTAGATTTAGAGTAGTTGTGCTTTTGCCAACTCCGCCTTTTCCACTACTAATCATTACAAAATGCTTAATTTGTGGAGCTAGATTTTTGATTTTTGGTCTTTTTACTTCTGGTTCTTCTAATTTTGGTTGAATGATTTTAAGCTCAAGTTTATAATGATTATTTCTAGCTATTGCTTCACATTCATTTCTAATAGCGTTTGCTATTTCTACACTTGCAGCTGGAATTTCAATATCCATTAGGATAATATCTCCTGCTAATTCGCACCTTTTTACAAAACCAAAACTTACAATATCCTTTTGAAAATTAGGATATTTGACATTTTTGAATAGTTCAATTATTTCCATTTTTTTCTCCTTTTTTTTACCTTTTATGCTAACAAAAAAAGTAAAATAATAAGATGAAATTTGTATTTTTATTAATTATTAGTATTTTTTTAAGAGCAAGTGATATTAGTGTTTGTTATGTAAGTGATAGCTACAAGCGACTTGATACTATGTTTGGGCATATATTTTTAGCTTATAATAATAGAGCAGCTAGTTTTAATCTAAATAGTAATTTAAATATTAAAGATAATTTATCAGCACTTTTTGGAGTAGAAGGCATTATGCAAATTTTGCCTAAGGATAAATTAATTAAGTTTTATGAAGATGATGAAAGACAAGTAAAATGCTATCCGCTTAATTTAGATGATAGCCAAGAAGCCAATCTATCAGCTTTATTTTACGAAGATGAGATTTATGATACTTATACATTTTTGCATAAAAATTGCTCATCAGCTTTAAGTATGTATGCCAAAAACTATGGTGTTAATCTTAAATCAAGCCTAATTCCAATTCGTTTTGTATCACTTAATACTGATTATAAAAAGAACTTTCATAAAGTAGGATTATTTTATGAATATGATAAAAAAAATAGCCTTGATTTTGAGATAAGTATTCTTAGTCTAAATGATAAATTATCTCATAGTTTAAATATATTAAACTTTAATAAAAATTATATAAGCCCTATAAAAATTAGCGAATACGAAAAGATTAGCTATGAATTTGAATTAGGAATTAGATATAAAAAGGCTAGGGTATTTGCTAATTTTTTCTTAGGGTATTATTATGAAGGTTTTTTTATAGGGGCTAATAATTACGGCTTAAATATAGGTTATTTAAAGGATTTTGATAATTTTGGTATAAAAATTAGTGCTGATAAAAAACATATAAATCTTAATACTTATTTTGATTATAAAAATTATCGTTTAAGTTTAATTGCTAATCAAAATTACGCTAAAATCGGTCTTATACACTCATTTTAAGGATAATAATGAAAAGCGTTGCAGAGAATAAAAAAGCAAGATTTGAATATAGCATAATTGATACTTATGAATGTGGTTTTGCCTTATTAGGTAGCGAAGTTGTAGCTGTAAGACACGGCAAAATCAATTTAAAAGATTCTTTTGTAAGGATAATCAAAGGTGAAGCTTGGCTACTTGATAGCCACATAGGTCATATGAATACGGCGAATAAATACTTCACTCACGAAGATAGAAGAGCTAGGAAATTATTGCTTCATCGTGCAGAAATTGATAAATTAATAGGTAAAATCAGCACAGATGGATTTACTTTAGTAATACTAAATTGTTATTTTAAGCGTGGGATTTTGAAAGGAACTCTAGCTTTAGCAAAAGGAAAAAATCTTCACGACAAGCGTCAAGCAATCAAAGAAAGAGATTTAAAACGAGAAGCAAGAGCGTATTATTAATTAACTCTTAAATATTAAACTAAAATTATTTTATATTAAGGAAAAATATGAGAATTTATTTTGCAAACGACCACGCAGCAACTAAGTTAAAGTTTAGTTTGATTGAATACTTTAGTAAAGAATACGAATGTATAAATCTTGGTTGTGATAGTGATGATAGTGTGGATTATCCTGATTATGCTAATAAATTAGCAAATGAGCTTAAAAACGATACAAATGCAATAGGTGTTATTATTTGCGGAAGTGGTATAGGAATTAGCATAGCGGCAAATCGTCATAAGCATATTCGTGCAGCACTTTGTCATTGCGAAGATTATGCAAGATTAGCAAGAGAACATAATGATGCTAATGTTATATCTTTAGGCGCTAGATTTGTTGATTTTGAACTTGCAAAAAATTTAATCATAACCTTTATAAATACTCCATTTCTTGGTGGAAGACACGAAAATAGAGTAAAAAAATTAGGGCAATAAATGTTATTTATTTGGATAGTTATTACTGCTTTAGTTTGTATATGTATTTATTTTTTAGTGATGACTTATTATTATAAATCATTGCTTAATAAAGAAAGAGCCTCAAAAGAGTTTTTAAAAACTAATTTTGATGATACAGAAGTAGTTATGAGAAAGCTACAAACACAACTTCAACGCTCTTTAGGAAATATAGATGTATTAAATGAAGAATTAGATAAGGTAAAAAGTGAATTAACAAGCCTTAGGACAAGAAATTCTCAATATCGCTTAGAAAATAATAAATTAAACACAAAAATCAAAGAATTAGAAGCAAAAATTGAAAGCTTATTATAAGGATTAATATGAATATAGAAAAATTATTAAATGAGAAGATAAAAAGATATCCAAACTACCCAAAAGAAGGAATTGTATTTGCAGATATTACCACACTTTTAGCAGATAAAGAAGGTTGGCAAGTTTTAATAAATCACTTAAAAGATAAATATAAAGATGAAGAATTTGATTTTTTAGTAGGAGCTGAAAGTCGTGGCTTTATTTTTGCTGCTGCATTAGGAGCTATTTTAAATATCCCTTTTGTTCCAATTAGAAAGAAAAACAAACTCCCAGGAGAGCTATTAAGTATTGAATATGATTTAGAATACGGCAAAGATAAAATAGAGATGAAAAAGGACGCATTTTTAGGCAAAAAAGATGTAAAAGTTCTTTTTATGGATGATTTATTAGCAACGGGTGGCACTAGCATTGCTTGTATGAAATTATTAAAATTAGCAGGTGCTAAAGAGATTAAGAGTTGTTTTTTAATAGATATAAATATCGGTGGATATAAAGCTTTAAAAGAGTATTGTGATGATATTTATTGTATTTTAAAGGATTAGCAATGGATATGATAATTGATTTTATAAATTCCTTTTTTGCTGACCCTGAAGGGGTTTTAACTTCTTTATTTAGAGATAAAATCGTAATTGCTAGTATTATTATATTTTTATGGTGCACACTAGAAGGTGAAACTGCATTAATACTAGCAGGACTTGCAGCTCACGGAGAGCATATTCATATAGGACTTATCACATTTATAGCAGGTTGTGGGGGATTTTTGGGAGATCAGATATATTTTTATATAGGAAGATACTCAAAAAGCTATATTAGAAAAAAACTAAAAGCTCAAAGGCGAAAATTTGCAGTAGCACAGATTTTACTTCAAAAATATGGCTGGCCTATAATATTTATTCAACGCTATATGTATGGCTTTAGAACCGTTATTCCTATGAGCATAGGACTTACTAATTATAGTGCTAAAAAATTTGGAATAATTAATTTTATTTCAGCTCAAGTATGGGCTGCTATTACTATTTTTATAGTATATATTTTCGGAGAACAAATTTGGGCTATTATTAATTGGGCAAAAGAGCATTGGTATTTAGCAGCTATTTTAGTAATAGGATTTTTATGCCTAATTTTATATGCTTTTAAAAGTTTAGAAAATAAATTATTAAATAAGAAAGGTAAAAAAAATGAAAGTAGTATTTAATGAAAAAAATACTGATTTTAAAGTTTGTTTGATACAAAACAAAGATTTAAGTAGATTTGATGATAAAGAATTTTTTGAAATAAATGATTATAAAGGAGTTGGAGCGATTTGCAACCTAGCTAAAAGAACGCTTTATGTTGGCTTAAATGATGAATTAACTTATGCTAGTTTTATAGCTAGTTTAGGTAGTGCGATTAAGAGCATTAAGAACTTAAATATAAAAAGCATTAGCCTTGAATTTATTAATCTTGGTTGTGAGTTTTATAGTGCTTATGCTCATATTTATGCTGTTATTTCATCTTTATATGAGTTTAACAAATATCATAAAGAGCCTAAGAATTCTAAAATAGAATTAATAAGCCTTGAAACACAACAAAACGATGATATTCAACAAGGCGTTGAACTAGGTAAAGTATTAGCAAATGCTTGTGAAGATGTAAAAAATATAGTAAATGAAATTCCAAGCACTTATAATCAACTTAGTTTTGAAAAAGACGCTTTAAAATTAGCTAAAGAATTTGATTTAGAATGCAATGTTTATAGCGATGATTATTTACAAAAAGAAGGAATGAACGCATTTTTAGCAGTAAATCGTGCAAGTAGTTATCCTGCAAAATTAATCCACTTAGCTTACAAACCACAAAACGCTATTAAAAAAATAGTTTATGTAGGAAAAGGACTTGTATACGATACAGGTGGGCTAAGTCTTAAACCAGCTGATTATATGCTAACTATGAAAGCTGATAAGAGTGGTGCGGCTGCTGTTTTAGGTATTTTAAAAGCAGCTAGTATGTTAAAACTACCTTATGAAATACATGGAATTATAGGTGCAGCACAAAACTGCATAAGCGAAAAATCATATATGCCTGATGATGTATTGATTTCAAGAGAAGGTGTAAGTATAGAAGTAAGAAATACTGATGCTGAAGGAAGATTGGTTTTAGCAGATTGCTTGAGTTTTGCTCAAGATTTAAAGCCTGATTTATTAATAGATTTAGCTACTTTAACAGGTGCTTGTGTGGTTGGGCTTAGCGAATATACAAGTGGTATTATGGGATATAATGAAGACTTACAAAACGAGTTTTATAACAATTCAAAAAGAAGTGGCGAATACACTTGCGTTTTACACTTTAACCCACACATTAAAGAGCTTATCAAAAGCAAAATAGCTGATGTTAGCAATACAGGTAGCTCAAGATATGGTGGGGCAATTAGTGCAGGAATGTTCTTAGGCGAGTTTATTAGAAAAGAATATAAAGACAAATGGCTGCATTTAGACATTGCTGGACCTGCTTATGTAGAAAAAGTGTGGGGCGAGAATGCTTATGGAGCAAGTGCAGCTGGAGTTAGAATGAATATTATAAATTTACTTAGAATGGCAAGGAGTGCAAAATGAGCCTTAGCGTAGGTATTGTTGGACTTCCTAATGTTGGTAAAAGCACGACTTTTAATGCTTTAACAAAGGCAGCAAACGCTCAAGCAGCAAATTATCCATTTTGCACCATTGAGCCAAATAAAGCTATCGTTGAAGTGCCTGATGAGAGGTTAAAAGTCTTAGCAAATATAGTAAATCCTGAAAGAATAATGCATTCAATGATAGAATTTGTAGATATTGCAGGTCTTGTAAAGGGTGCTAGCAAAGGCGAAGGTTTAGGGAATAAATTCTTAGCAAATATTCGTGAAACTGATTTGATTTTACATATAGTAAGATGTTTTGATGATGAAAATATCACTCATGTTGAAGGTGGGGTTGACCCATTAAGAGATATAGAAATCATAAATCTTGAATTAATCTTAGCTGATATTGAACAACTTAATAAAAAGATTGATAGACTTAGCAAAGAAGCAAGAGCAAATCTTAAAGGTGCTAAAGAATGCCTTGAATTAGCACAGGATTTATTAAAACACCTAGAAGATGGCAAATTAGCTAGTGAATATGCAAATCGTGATAGCGAAGCTTTTATAACTTTAAATAAAGAATTAAGATTGCTTAGTGCTAAAGAAGTAATTTATGGCGTTAATGTAAGCGAAGATGAATTATTAGATGATAATGATTATGTAAAAAAGGTGCGTGAATATGCAGCCAAATCAAATCATAGCGTTTTAAAATTATGTGCTAAGCTTGAAGAAGATTTGGTTGGAATGGACGAAGCTGAAGCTAATGAGTTTTTAAAAGAATTAGGCGTAAATGAAAGTGGTTTAGCAGCTATTATTAGGACAAGTTTTGCTAAGCTTAATTTGATTTCTTATTTTACTTGCGGGGTTAAAGAAGTTAGGTCTTGGACTATTCATAAAGGTTATAAAGCTCCTAAGGCTGCAAGTGTAATTCATAATGATTTTGAAAAAGGCTTTATCAAAGCTGAAGTAATTAGCTATGATGATTTCGTAAATTGTGGTGGCGAAGCAAAAGCTAAAGAAGCAGGTAAATTACGCTTAGAAGGTAAAGATTACGAAGTAATTGACGGCGATATAATGCACTTTAGATTTAATGTATAAACCTTATTAGCAAGGCTTAAAAGTCTTGCTAATCTTTTAAAAATCCTTTTTTATTTATAGAATTTAGAAAAGCTAAAAATCTTTATAAGCAAACTTAAAATACTCAAATAAAAAATTAAAAGACAAATTAAAAATCTTTATAAGTTAAAAATATTATTGATTGAAGACAAATCAAATAAAATTAAAAGTCTTGCTAATCTTTTAAAAATCTTTTTTATTTATAGAATTTAGAAAAGATAAAAATCTTTATAAGCAAACTTAAAATACTCAAATAAAACATTAAAATACAAGTTAAAAATCTTTATAAGTTAAAAATATTAAAAATATTATTGATTGAAGATAAATCAAATACAATTAAAAGTCTTGCTAATCTTTTAAAAATCCTTTTTTATTTATAGAATTTAGAAAAGATAAAAATTTTTATAAGTTAAAAATATTAAAAGCATTGTTGATTGAAGATAAATCAAACAAGACTTAAAAAAGCCTTGCTTGATTTTAGATTAGAAATTATAAGAAAATCCTAAGTTTATATTGTAGTTATTATTAAAGTGATTTGTAATGCTCTTAGCAAAATCTAAATTAATGTTAGTATTAGCACTAGGTTTATAATCAGCTCCGAATTTGATTTCAAATCCTCTATCTTGAACCCTTTCAAAATAATAAGTCATACCATCATTAGCACTATTACTTGGACTTTCGTTTAAGTCTTTAATATAAGCAAATTCAGTATTTAAACCTACTTTATCATTGATTTTAGCACCAGCTTTAATACCTGCTTTTGCGGTATATTGAGCTGCTTGTTCTGTTTGAATTCCTAATACTGCTCCATCAATATTTACTTTTGGATAGCGAGTAGCTATTAATTTAACATTAGGCTCTACATAATAATCAGAGCCAAATCTTTGTCCTACTTTAACTTTTGCTTGCCATAAATTATCATATCTTGTAGTATTTATCATCGCTAAATCACTCTTATAATTACCCTTTAAAGTTAGTAAATTTAAGTCATAATCAACGAAAAATCCAGAATTAAAATTCGTGCTAGCATAAAGTCCAATGCCAGTTATTCCAACATCAGTGCTTAATGCTTTATTAGCTTTTAGTTTTGCTTTAGAAGCTTTTATACCATAAGCTACATCAAGATTTTTTAAAGATACTTTATTATCTACTCCGACATTAACTCTGCTACCTTTTAAATTATTTGAATCTGTTTCAAAATAACCATAATCAGAATTTATCCAAAAACCTTTATTTTTATCATCATTTCTTAAGTAATTAAATCTTAAGTCATTATCATCAATATAATATCTAGCAACATAATATGGTGTATACATTATGTTTTTAACCGCACTTGTAACAGCTGGGTCAAGATATTCTAAAGTCAATAAATCCTTATCATCAGCACTAACCTTACCAAAACCTTTTAAAGCTTCTTTATCTATTTCTAAATTAGACCTAATGCTATCTTTATTAATTATTGGGTCTTTATCTGTTAAACCTAAACTCCATACTCCATCTTTACCTATTTCATCAAAGCTTAAAACCTTAGTATTATAAGTAGCTAAAACGGTTTTATAAGTTACTTTAAAGTAAGCTTTATCTTTTTCATTATCTTCTTTTTTACCATTTACAATAGCAATAGGAACTCTTGTATTTACTAGCTTACTTAAGTTCGTATTGTATAAAACGATTTCGTTATTTTCTCCTAAAGCTTCTTTATTTACTATGATAGGACCACTGAATTTATCTTCTAAACTAGTATCAATTCCACCACCATAAATATAAAACTTAGAATTATTAGCATTTAGAGTATTAGTTACAACTTGTGCTTGAATGTGTGAATTATCCACTATTAAATTATCAGCTCTAATTCCACCTATACCATTGCTATTTGTATTAGTAGCTCTTATTGTTGAATTTTTGATTGTATAAGTGCTATTTTTTAAATCGCTTGTCTTATCATAAGTATTTGTAGCCAAATCATCAATGCTTGATATAGGTTTAGTTCCTGTAATTTCTATGAAGGCATTATCAGCATTTAGCGTATTTGTTTTAAATGTGTTTGCAGTGAAATTACCTGAAATATCTGAATTATTATGCACTAAAATATCTTTATTAAAGGTATTATTTAAGTTCGCATTTATATTGCATTGTTCTACATTGTTATTATAAATTCCATTGCTAGTGTTTAATGTCCCACACTTATTATTGTCATATTTAATAGCAGCATTAATAATAGAATTATTTACATTCAATTCTGAATTATTTGTAATATCTTCGCTTACATTTTTAACATTTGTAAGACTTAAAATACCGCCATCATCATTTGTAATTTTGGTTGCTAATTCGCCTATATTATTAAAGTCTAATTTAGATTTATTTCCATTATTTTTAATACTTGTTCCAGCGATTTTATCAGTATTATTAATGCTTAAATCTCCGCCATTTTGATTTGTAATATTATTAAATGATTTAATATTATCTAATACCACTTTAATAGCTTCATTTACTAAATCTTTCATAGAAGCATTGCTTAATTTAGTATTGCCTTTGCCTTTTAGTGTTAAATCATTATTAAATGTTGAATTATTTAAATCATTTGTCCCACCATCTATTGTAGTTTTATTGTTAAATTGTGAGCCATTATCTTTTACATTCTTAGCTATAACTTCGCCATCAAATGTAGTTTGATTAGAATCTAGGCAATCTACTTCTACTTTTCCTTTAAGAGTTGTCGTGCTATCTGGTTTAAAACAAGCTTTATTTCCTTTAACGCTTATATCATTTTTTAAAGTTGAATTACTTACTTTAAATTCCCCACTAGCATTTAATTTAGCGTCTAATTTAGATTTATCATCAATATTTTTAATATCCAAATTATTCGCATTAAATGTAACATCTTTGCCTATATTAACACCATTTTTACCATCAATATTGCTTAAGCCTGTGCTAGTGATTGTAACAGGAGTTGTATCATCGCTACAAATACTAGCTTTGTTATTTAAATCCAAATCCTTAGTATCAATGCTAGAGCAAACTTTAGCATTATTAGTTAATGTGGTTTTTCCATTATTTGCAGTGATTATTGCGTCTTTTCCTTTAAACTCCCCACCACTAATAGTAATATTCCCAGAATTTGAAGTAGCTTTAATATTATTTGATTTAGTGTTGTTTAAATTAATATCATTATTTGCATTTAAATTCGTATTATCTTTTATAGTTGCATTAGTTACATTGATATTTTTATCTGCTTTTAAATCAGCATTAACTTGCGTAGGCTCGCTTCCTTTGATTGTGATATTTTCTTTTGAAGTTAGTTTAGAATTAATCTTGCTTGGATTATTCTTATCATCTGAAGTTACAACAATATCTTTTATAGCATTAATTGTCGCATCAATTACGCTATTTGCTATATTTGCCATTCCTTGCAAGATAATATTAGAACTCTTATCATCTTTACCTATTTGAGAATTATTAGCATTAAGATTATTAGCATTTACATTACTTGAGTTCAATGCAGCATTTGTAGCTGTAATATTATTAGCTTTATTAATATCTGCATTTATCGTTGTATCTTTTCCTAAAGTAATATCATTAGCATTTTTTATAGTAGAGTTAATGGTAGTTTTCTTATTAGCAGCAGGTGGTTCTGGACTAATTCCATCATGCTCTCCTAGATTTTGAGCGTCATTGCTTAAGATTATATTACCTGCTACATCAATATTTCCGCCAGCAACTTCAGCCCCATTTGCAATTAGTAGCGTTCCACTAGGATTTTTGCTAGTTAAATCTCCTTTTATAGTAGCGTTATCAATTGTAGCATTGTTAAAATTACTATCTGCATTAATCACTGCACCTCTTCTAGCTACTAATTCATTAGTTTCTATTGCTTTATTAATTGTAGTAGTTGTGTTATTAGCACAAGAGCCACCACCTATTATATCTACTCTACCGCTACTATTAATATTTGAATTAATAATAGAGCCATTTTGCACGGTAACTAAATTAGTTCCTTTAATTAAACCATCATTAGTAGTAGAGCAATCTATTAAGGCTTTATTTGTAAATAATTCTCCTAAAACATTTACAACTGATTGTTTAGTAGCTGAAAAATCACTAGAATTACCATTATTTAAAGTTACGCTAGATGAACTTATATCAGTATTTTTTGCATTTAGAGTATTTGTTTTTATATTTTTAGAATTTGTAATGCTTAATTTCTCATCAGCTTTAATTAAATTAGCATCAATTTCTTTAGCTTCTTGTGTATTTAAGATATTAGTATTTTTAGCACTGATAGTATCTCCAGTAAATTTAACATCATCTAAAGTTAAATCATTTAAGCGTTTGCTAGTATCATTACCTATATTTGCATTAGTTAAATCTACATTTTTAAGATTTAATGTATCATCTATACTTGCTGCATTTATATTAGAATTACTAATCTTAGAATTAGCAATTTTTAAATTCCCATCAATTCTAACATCATTATTTTTATTAGCATCTTTATTTTGAATGTTTAATTTTTCTAAAAGCATATCTTGAGCTAATTGTAATAATGTTTTATTAGCTTTGATTGTAGTTTCTTTTGAATTGTCTAATTTAGAATTAATGAAATTAACTTCATTAGAAGTTAGATTTCCCGATAAATTAGCGTCTTTTATAGTAGTAGTGCTTTTGATATTTACATTACCACTAAGTGTAGCTTGATTTCTTACTTCTAAATTATCAGTATCTTCAATTGACGCTAATACTTTTGTATCTTTTCCATCTATTATGATTTTACCACCATTAGTATTTGTGCTAAGCTTTGTGCCTTCGTTGATTACGCTTTTGTTTTGTAAGGTTATTGTATTAGCATTTATGATAGCATTTTCTGTTTTTGAATTATCAATCGTTATATCTTTAGCTTTTAAGCCACCTTGTATAGTTGAGCCATTATTTACTTTTATATCAGTAGCATTAATTTGTGAGTTTGTTTTAGTGCTACTATCGTTTAAAGTAACGCTATTAGCATTTACAACACCACTTTCTCCTAAAATAGCTCCACTTTCAAATTCTGCTGTAGTAGTTATTGTAGAATTAGCATTTAATGTAGCACCATCTTTTACAAGCAATTTATTAGCATTAATTGTCCCTTTTATATTGGTATCTTGAGTATCTGTTACAGGAGCGTTATCCATAAGCATTTTATTACTTAAAATAACGCTTCCACTATTTGTTATAAACTTAGCATTTTCATCTGACTTAGCTCCATATCCTAAGAGTATATCACTATTTTTAGATTCTAATTCTCCGTTTATAGTCCCCCAATATGCTTGGATTTTATTATTTGCCTTAATTGTTGCAGTTTTTTCTACATTTGCATTTAATAAATCCACACTATCATCTATATCTAAAATACCTTTTATATTTCCACTTCCTATTCTTGCACTATTTGCTTTGATTGTTTTATCTGCATTTAAGGTAGCATCACTATACATATTTAAAAATCCACTTGCATTTATATTGGCATTGATTATTGTATTTGTTTCATAAATGTCTATATTTTTAACATTTATAATATCTGCATTTAGCTTACTTCCATAAGATATTTTTGCATCACCACCTATATCAAGGGCTGAATTAATTTCGCTATTGTTATCTATAATTACATCGCCAGTTGATTTAAAGCTATTTCCATTATAAGTTGAGTTTTGAAAATAAGCTCCGTCTGTATTGATATTTGCACCACTAACACTTGCATTAGTAGATTTAAAATAATTACTTGTAAATTCTCCACCACTAACATTAGTTTTGTCTTTACCTAATTCTCCAATATTAATAGAATTTGTGCCAGTAAATACTCCACCATTTATATTGCTACCTGATTTAACATATATATCATTTGCATTTAATTCTCCACTACTTACATTACCACCAGAATTAATGTTTATAGTGTTATTTGCAGTGATTTTACCGCCACTTATATTGCCACTAATATCAGCTTGATTTGTAGCGTTTAGCTCTGATGAGCCACTTATATTTCCGTTTTGATTTAATTTAATATTAGTAGCTTTGTGAGTTCCTTTGCTTACATTTGCACCACTTTCAATGATGATATCAGCTCCTGCTATGGTATTGCCTTGTATATTAGACTTGCCTTTATAAGTAACATCGTGAAATTTACTTTCTAAAGTAGCGTTTTCGCTTGTATTTGAACTATCTAGCGTAATGTTTCCGCTCTCAGCTGTGATTGTGCCTGATTTGATATTTGAGTTATTGTTAATATTTACATTTTCATTAGCTTTAAGTGTTCCAGAAAGTATATTTGAATTGTTAGTAATATTGATATTTTTACCATTTATGTTCTTTGCATTACTATCTGTATTATCTAAAGTTACACCGCCTTGAGTTGATGTTACTTCTGTTTTTGACATTAAGGCTTTATCGGTTTTATTATCCTTAATTGTTATATCGCTACCACTTTTTAAGGTTACTAAATCTAGCTTAGAATTAGTTATATTTATTTTATTTCCACTTTGAGTAGACCAAATACCACCATCTTTAGTGTTGTTTGAAGTAAGATTTGAATTAGTAATATCAATAGTTGAATTTGCTTTACCTACAACTATATGCTCAAAATTAACATTAGAATTATCTATCTTAACATTACTATTTGTGCTTATTCTTCCGCTAGTAGTTACAGAGCTTTTCTCTATTGTAAGATTATCAGCGTTTATTCTATCCCCACTTATATTTGCATTATCTGTGATAGTTAGTTTTTGTATAGCGTGTGTTGAAGTGCCACCCGTTGTTCCTATATTAACATCAGTATATTTACCACCTTTGATATTAATCCCACCTTTTGTGCTGCCTTTTTCTTGTCCTATATCAGAATTACTCGCAGTAACATTTACAAGGTTTAGAGTTTTATCTTTACCACCTATTATATTAACAGCGTTTTTGCTAGTTCCAACGATTGTAGTGCCTGTTATGGTTGTATTATCTCTAGTAAAAGTAGCAGCATTATTATCTTTTGTATTTATCGTGCCATTTAGTAAATTAGAATTTATATTAAAGCCAGCTGAATTGATATTAATTGTATTATTAGTGCCTAGACTATCAGCACTATCACTACCTAATATTACACTCCCACCATTATGAGTAATAGTATTGCCACTTGTATTGCCATTAATATTTAAAGTCCCACTATCACTTGTAATAGTTGAATTACTAACTTCTTTTGTAGTTAAAGTCCCACCTTTATTATTTATGGTTGATTTATCAATTTGATTTTTAACTTCTAATGTTCCACCACTATTGCTATTTATGGTTGAGTTATCTTTAACATTATTAACGCTTAATTTTCCATTAGCATTACTATTAATAGTTGAGCCTAGAACATCGCCTGATATAGTTAAATTACCATCTGTATTACTATTAATAATTGAGTTATTTGTAACATTTTTAGTAACTTCAATTTTAGCACCATTGCTATTGATAGTTGAGCTATCTATATTGTTTGCTACCTTTAAAGTCCCGCTAGTTCCATCAATTGTAGAACCTATTACATCATTTTTAACATCAATAGTCCCACCATTATTTTTAATAGTTGAGTTAGTTATATTTTGATTTACTGTAAGATTTCCACTATTTTCACTATTTATAGTTGAATTATCAATATTATTTGTAACATTAATAGTCGCACCTTTACTATTGATAGTAGATTTATTTGTGATATTTCCCGCAGTTAAAGTTCCACTATCGCCTTCAATTGTTGAATTGTCAATATTGCTATTTACTTTAATAGTCGCACCTTTACTATTGATAGTAGATTTATTTGTGATATTTCCCGCAGTAATATTTCCACTTGTGCCATTTACTACTGAATTATTAATTTCATTTGTAACAGTTAAATTCCCGCCATTACTTTCAATAGTTGAATTATCAATATTATTTGTAACATTAATAGTTCCACCACTTTCGCTATTGATGATGGAATTATTATTGATATTTTTAGAAGTTAGAGTTCCGCCTTTGCTATTAATAGTTGTAGATGAAATAGTTTCAGCTTTTAGATTGCCTTTGCTATTTTCTAACTTAGAAGTAGAAGAGCCATTACCTTCTAAGGTATTTAATGTCATTTCTCCCCATTTGTTTTGTAAAAATGTATTTTCTAATTTCGTATTACCTTTTACTATAAATGTTGCACCATTATCATTTACTAGATAGGTATTATTACCTATTAGATTGCCTTCTACAAGTAATGATGCTTTTAGATTTTGCATATAGATACCATCTTTACTTTTAAGCTCTGTTTCATTTAAGCTACTAGCATTGTTAATATCCCCATTAATAGTAAAATCTTTTTTGACTGTCATCGAGCTATCAAAATTCATCCATAAGGTGCTTCTATCTTCTCTATTTTGCTGACCTGTATTTATGTGTTTTGTGCTATCAATAGTGAAATTATTAAATGTCCCATTAAAACCATGTATTGGGTGAAAATCCCCACCACCACTCATAGTAAAGTTAGTAGTTTCAGCACTTGTTCCATTGGTAAAAGTTATACTTTTTATATTTGTTTGGTTAACACTACTATATTTATCATCTATATTCTCAATAGTTAAAACTTCTTTGTCAAAAGTCGCTGCTTGAACTGAACTAATTATCGTAAATGCTAGTAATGACATTCTTATGGTCTTATTCATATGAAATCCTTAAAAAGTTGCTTGATTTTTATTAATGCTAAAAAATTGATATAAATCAAGGTATTATATTTATAAATTGAAAAAACAAAGCTTAAAAAATGATAATTTTGCAACAATTTTTGCTAAATTTTTCGCAATAAAATACTTAAATATTACAAGTTTTCTAATAGTAATTTAGTTGTATTTAAAATGCTTTATATATTGTTGTAGTAGATAAAATATTAATTTATAAAAATTTAATATTTATTATTAAATATTTAAAATCTTAAATATAAATTAATTTTTATTAGTAAATATAAAAATATATATTTTATAATTTTTCTTAAGAATTTCATTTTCAAATTCTAATTATTCAAAGAAGACTAAAAATACCTTATAACTTTATGATAATACTTACTATATAAAATGTTCTTTTATATTTTAAAAAGGAGAAATTATGGCAATTTCAAGAAGAACATTCCTTAAAGGTTCAGCAATTACAGCTAGTGCGATTACTTGTCCTTTGAGTGCTGATACAAATTTTTATGATATCAAGCAAATCCCACACGCTACACATTTTGGTGCATTTACAGCCGAAGTAAATAGCGAAGGAAAAATAATCAATCTTATCCCACACGAAAGTGATAAAAACCCAAGCGTAATCACTAAAGCTATCATAGATAGAACATATTCAGATACAAGGGTAAAATATCCAAGTGTTAGAAAAAGTTTTTTAGAAGGTAAAAATCGCCCTGATTTAAGGGGTCGTGAGCCTTTCGTTCGTGTTAGTTGGGATGTAGTGCTTGATTTATTATATAAAAAGCTTAAAGCTACAAAACCTGAAAATATCTTTAACGCAAGTTATGGTGGATGGGGTCATGTTGGCTTACTTCATAATTGTAACGCAGTTGCAGGTAGATTTTTTAACACCGTTTTAGGTGGAGCAATAGGCACTGATGGAGAGTATAGTAACGGAGCAGCGGGTAAAGTAAATACTGCTATAGCAGGGGATTTAGAAGTTTATAGTTTGCAGACAAATTACGAGCAAATGATTAAAAACTGCGAAGTTTATGTAATGTGGGGTTGTGATATTTACAAGGATAATCAAATAGATTTTAAGGTAGCTAATCGTGAGAATGATGGTTGGCTTAAAAAATACGCAGCTAGTAATATAAAGTTTATTAACATTGACCCACAATACACAAAAGCGGCAGAAATTACAAAGGCTGAATGGATAAAAATCGTCCCAAATACCGATGTTGCAATGATACTTGGGATGTGCCATTATTTATATACAAGTGGAAAATACGATAAAGAATTTATAGCTAAATATACAGATGGATTTGATAAATTTTTACCATATTTACTAGGTAAAACTGATGGAGTAGAAAAAACTCCTGAATGGGCGGCTAAGATTTGTGGAATTGATGCGATTAAGATTAAAGAATTATGCGATTTATTCGTTAGTAAAAGAACATTTTTAGCAGGTAACTGGGCAAATCAAAGAGCACATCACGGCGAACAAGCTGACTGGGCTATCATAACTTTAGCTTGTATGATTGGTCAAGTAGGACTTGCTGGTGGTGGATTTGGCTTTTCTATGCATTATTGCTCGGCTGGTGGAGCGTTTAGTGGAGCATTACTTCCTGTTGGATTACCACAAGGAAAAAATAGCGTAAATATAAATATCCCTGCAAGTCGTGTAAGCGAAGCTATCCTAAATCCAAATAAAACTATCAATTTTAAAGGCAAAACCTTTACATATCCAGAGATTAAAATGTTTTATGTAGCAGGTGCTAGTGTTTTAGGTCACCATCCAAATACTAATGAATTAATTCATGCTTTAAGACAACTTGAAACAATAGTTGTTCATGAGCCTTGGTGGACGCCGATGGCAAAAATGGCTGATATAGTAATCCCAGCTACAACAACACTTGAGCGTGATGATATAAGTTTTGGTGGTTCATATTCGCAAGATTGGGTATATGCTATGAAAAAAGTAATCGAGCCTGTATATGAAAGCCGCAATGATTACGATGTTTTCTATGAATTAGCAAAGAGATTTGGCGAAAGAGAATTGGCTAAGTTTAGTGGTGGCAAGAAAGACCATTTAGAATGGATAAGAAGTTTTTATGAGAAGAGTGATTGTATAAATGAAATGGAATTTGATGAGTTTTGGGAGAAAGGCTCACTTCATTTTGAAATTCCAAAAGAAGCTTATGAATTTGTTCGCCACGCTGATTTTAGAAAAGACCCAGTGAATAATAAATTAGCAACAGAAAGTGGAAAATTCCAAATCTATTCACAAAAATTTGCTGATTATAATTTACCTGATTTTAAAGGTCATATAACTTGGTTTGAACCGGCTGAATATTTAGGAAATCAAGAATTAAGCAAAAAATATCCATTCCATTTATTAAGCCCACACCCAAGATATAGAATTCATTCTCAACTTGATAATACTTGGGTAAGAGAGCTTTACAAAATCCAAGGTCGTGAGCCTGTAGTAATTAATACTGAAGATGCTAAAAAGCTTGGTATTAAGCACGGCGAAGTGGTAGAAGTATATAATAATCGTGGTAGATTATTAGCAGGTGCATTTGTAAGTGATGATATTAGAAGTGGCGTTGTAGCTATTCAAGAGGGTGCTTGGTATGACCCTGAAGATGATAAAGATAATGCAAGATGTAATCAAGGTCATGTAAATGTGCTTACTTCATCTCGCCCAACTTCTCAAATGGCACAAGCAACTAGCGTAAATACTTGCTTAGTAGCGATTAGAAAACTTGATAAAAATGAAGCTGTTAAACCATATAAAAACACAACACCACCAACAATTATAGGAGCGTAAAATGAGAAAAATTATAGGATTATCATTAATTACTTTAAGTGCTTTTGCATACAAGCCTGATTATCAGCAAATATTTTTACCAACTCCTGCAAAAGTTGAGACAAAAAAGCAAGAATTTGCTAAAGATATTAGATTTATCTTAGATGAAAAAGCGACAATGCTAGATGAAAATCAAAAGCAAATCGGAACGATTTATGAAGGAACTATGGTTAAGCTAATTGAAACTAAGGGAGATTTAGCTAAGGTTAGCATTAGTGGAGAAGTTGTAGGAGATAAATTAGCATTTAATAAAAATGCGGAATTTGTCTATTTAGAGAGTAAAGACGCTAAGCCTGAAATGAGCTTTTGGGTAAAATCAAGCTCTTTAACTACTGATAAAGACGCTGCTTTTGAAGGTGTTGAGGTGTTTTATTATGATTCTTGCACGAGTTGTCACGCAGCACACGCTCCAAGCGAACACGCAATAGATGAATGGGACGCTTATTTAGGAGCAATGCAAATGAATGCAAAAATTACTGACGAGCAAAAGGATAGAATATTACGCTATATGCAAGCACATTCTAGCAATGGAGCTTTTAAGTAAATTAGAATAGAATTTGTAATTAGGATTAATTACAAATTCTTTTATTATTTTTCTATTTTTGTTTTACAATCTAAGCACTCTATAAATGTGCCTTTTTTAAGTTCTTTTATAATCATTATTCCGCCACAATTAGCGCATTTTTCTTTAGCTAGTGGGTATGAGCTAATGAAATTACATTTAGGATAAGAACTGCACCCATAAAATGCACCCCTTTTAGAAAATCTTTGCACCAAATCGCTACCACATTTAGGGCAAGGGACATCTAGTTTTACTAATTCTTTTTTAGGTTTTTCTTCTTTGTTGTCGGTTTTTGTATCGTTTAAATTCCTTGAATATTTGCATTTTGGATAACCACTACAAGCTACGAATTTACCGAATTTGCCTTCACGAATTAGCAATTCTTTACCACAATCAGGGCAATTTTCTCCTAGTTTTTCTACTTGTTTTTGACTTTGAATACTTGTTTTCCCATCGTTGATTTTAGTAATGAATGGCTCATAAAATTCATTTAAAACTTCATCTAAATCACGCCCATGAGTTGCAATCTCATCTAAACGCTCTTCCATATTGCTAGTAAATTTCGCATCTACTATTTGCATAAAATGTTCTTCTAAAAATTCTATGATTTTTTCGCCTTTTTCTGTAGGGATTAGTTGTTTTTTCTCTAACTTCACATAATCTCTATCAATTAAAAGGCTTGTTGTAGGTGCGTAAGTGCTAGGACGACCTATGCCTAATTCTTCAAGTTGCTTAATAAGACTTGCTTCGTTGTATCTTGCAGGTGGCTCTGTGTGTAAGGTCTTTATTTTTGAGCTTTGTAAAGTCATTTTATCGCCTTTATTTAAAGCAGGTAAAATCTTATCTCCACTAGCATCATCATTCAATCTTAAATGTCCATCAAAAAGCACTCTTCTTCCACTTAGTTTAAACTTCGCCTTATTACTTGTGATATAAATTGTGTTGTTTTCTATCTTCGCATCAGCCATTTGGGTCATTAAAAATCTATCATAAATTAATTTATACAATTTATATTCATCAGCCTTTAAATACTCTTTAGCAATTTCAGGAGTAAAGCTAACATTAGTTACACGAATAGCTTCGTGAGCTTCTTGAGCGCCTTTGCTTTTAGTCTCATAAACTCTTGCTTTAGTCGGTAAATATTCTTTGCCATAGTCTTTTGCGATTTGCTCTCTTGCTGATTTTATTGCTTCTTCGCTTAAGTTTAAGCTATCAGTTCTCATATAAGTAATTGCACCCATAAATCCTGCGTGAGTTTGAACGCCTTCATATAAAGTCTGTGCTAACATCATAGTTTTTTTAGGAGAAAAACCTAATTTAGAACTAGCAGCTTGTTGTAAAGTAGAAGTCATAAAAGGTGGCTTTGGACTATCTTTACGCTCTTTTATACTGATTTCATCTACGATAAAATCCGAGCTTTTAATGTGTTTTAGGATTTCTTCGGCTAAGGCTTTTTCAGTAATGCTTGTTTTTGATAATTTCTTGTTATCAAATTCTATTAATTCTACTTCTAAATCTGTTTTAAACTTAGTATCAAGCTCATAATACTCAATGCTTACGAAATTTCTTATTTCTCGCTCTTTTAAGATAATTAATCTTAAAGCCGCACTTTGAACCCTACCAGCACTAAGCTTGCTTGCTACCTTGCTTGATAATAAGCCACTTAATTTAAAGCCCACAATTCTATCTAGCATACGCCTAGCTTGTTGAGCATTTACGCTATTTAAATCTATTTTTCTTGGGTGTTTAATAGCGTTTAAAATAGCGTCTTTTGTAATTTCGTGAAAAACTATTCTATCATAGCCTAAAACATCTCCGCCTAAGATATTTGCTAGATGATATGCAATTGCTTCTCCTTCTCTATCTTCATCGGTTGCTAGTAAGACTTTAGCACCTTTGCTAAGGCTTTTTAATTCTTTTACTATGCTTGAGTGAGTTTTACTGATTTCATAATTAGGTTTAAAATGTCCATCTTCTATATCAATTCCTAATTTATTTTTAGGCAAATCCCTAATATGACCTTTAGACGCAATTACGCTATATTCACTACCTACAAATCTTGAAATTGTTTTAGCTTTGCTTGGTGATTCTACTATTATTAGGGTATTACTCATTCGTTCTCCTTGATTAAAACATTGGCAAATTCATCATATAATTTTCTATATTCATCGCCAAGTTTTACTAAATCTTTATTTGTGCTAATGTATTCTAAATCCTTTAACACTGCATAATCTTTTAAAAAATTATTTGCATTTTCTTTTTTAAGATAAGTTTTTGCAAGTTCGTTATATACATTTAAAAATTCCTTTTGAAAATCTTCAAATTTTTCTAAATCAACGCTTAATAAAGTATCATTTGAAAAGCTTAAAACCTTGCTTTTAAACAATATCGCTAAAAATATCAAACCTTCACAATAATAAGGCTCTATTTCTTTAGTGCTTTTATAAGCCATTAAAGATACTGCTCTACTTGTTATATTTGCTAATAAGGCCTTTTTGTATTTTTCATCAAAATGATTACAAAAATCATATATCCCACCAGCACTTGCTTTAAATTCTTCAATATTTTTAAATACTCCATTAGTATTCATTAAGCTTTCTGTATCGCTACCTATAAAGAAAATATGTCCTGCTTCGTGTCCAATGGTGCTAATCTCATAAATCTTTTTCCATAAAAACTCATCATTTAATACGCTTTTATTGTAGTCGTTAAAGGCTTTATCAAATACTTTTTGATTTAGCATTGTTCTTGGTTTTGATTTTGTTTTTTTATAGACAAAATCTAAAAATGCAAATATTTTTTTGCCATAATTTGCTGATACAAATTCATCATTTGGCACAACTTGAGCTGAAAATAAGCCATTTAATTCTGCTCCATAATAAAGTATAGGTTTGCTAATATGAAGTTCAATTTTGTCTAAATTAGCTAAGCTTAGATTTAATGCGTTTTGATTAGTTATATTAGCGTTTTTATAAGCTTTATTTAAGCTATTTTTCATCTTATTAACAAAACTTTCACTATTAAAATCATAATTATCATCAATTCTAATATCCCACTCAAGTGCTACTGAATGAGTAAAAGCGTCTTCGTAATATTCTAAAAAATGCCCAACTTGAATGAAGTCTTTTGCCCCCATCCAAGCTATTTCAGCATTTTGCCAAGGCTTTAGGCTAAGCTCTTTACTCATTAAAGCATTTTGCAAGGCTTTAAGATATTTTATATATGCTTCATTTTTATGATTTAATTTAAAAAACTCATTAAAGTATTCATCAATCTTTTTAAATTCTTCTTCAAAATATAAAGAATATGGTAAAAGCTCTGGTTTAGTATCCAAATTAATTGCTATTGCATAAATCCTAGTAGCTATTTCATCATTTTCATCAAGATAATAAAGCTTATTATTTTTTATAAACTCATAAGGATTTTCTAAACTTTTAAAAAATTCATTATTTTTTTCAATTGCCTTATCCCATTTAGGCTGAATACTATTAAAAACAAGACCGATTTTATGCACTAGATTTAATAAATCTACATAAAATTTATCTAAACAAGGGCTTAATTTTTCAATGATTTTTATATGTCTTTGCTCGTAAAATTCTTTTACTCTTTTATATGCTAAATCTTTTGCTTTTGCTAAGTTTATATTATTTTTTTTGCAAGTATTTTCATAATTTGTAGTATTTAGCTCAATAATTCTTAATAAATATGAATTGAAATTCATATCATTTATTTCTAAGCCAAGTTCTTTTAAATCATTATTTATAAGTCTTGCTAAATCGTGATTGCTTGATGAGTTTAATTTGTATAATGAGAATAATTCTTCTTCGTGCTCTTTTATGATTTTTCCTAACATTTTTGCTCCTTTTTTCGCATTTTGCCAAAAAATATTTAAATATGGAACACACTTTGCTATATAAGTAAAAATATTTTTAAACAAGGATAGAAAATGGCAATTTCACCTATGAATAATACTGCTATGAGTGTTAATACAAGTATCGCTGCACAAAATGCTAATACGCTTTCTGATAAGCAAAAATCAGAGGGCTTTAGTCTTGATAATACCGTTCATACAAGTGATGTAAAAAAGCAAGAAGCAGATGCAAAAGCCTTAAAAGAAGCTGATGGAACTAATCCAAATTCTAAGATTTCTCAAGAAGCTTTTATGAGATTATTACTTGAAGAATTAAAGCATCAAGACCCAACAAGTCCAATGGATAGTGATAAAATGCTAACTCAAACAAGCCAACTAGCAGCTCTTGAAACTCAAGAAAAAACTAATAAAACTATGGATGAATTAGCTAAGAGAATGGAATTACTTAGCAATAGTGTAGGAATTGGTATGATTAATGCAGTTGGTAAAATGGCTGTGCTTAAAAAAGATACCTTTACTCACGATGGTAAGGCTGTTGATTTGCCGTTTAACTTATACTTTCCAAATGGTGCTCCAAATGATGTAGTAATAGGTGTATTTAACTCAAATAAAGAGCAAATTGACTCAATTAAAGTTGATAAAGACATTATTCAAAAAGGTAATAATAATTTTATTTGGGATACTAGATATGAAGATGGAACTATTAGAGAGAAAGGCGATTTTAAATTCGTAGCTCAATATGAAGATGAACACGGAAATATAGTTCAAATTCCTAGTGGTTATTTTAAGGTTGATGGGGTTACTTTTGAAGATGGCAAGGCTTATTTAAACGCTTCTGGTATTAAAATCAGCTTTGATGATATAGCACAATTTCAGGATGAAAAACTATGATGCGTTCATTTTATAACGGGGTTAGTGGGGTAAAAACTCATAGTTTTGGAATGGATTTATTAGCTAATAACATTTCAAACATAAACACCGTTGGCTACAAGGCTGCTATGCCTGAATTTAAAGACATATTTTATCAAACAGGCAATGATGTTGGTGGCTTAAATAATTTTGGGGCAAATCAAGTCGGACTTGCTGCAAGTGGTTTAAGCTCAACTTTTTCTCAAAAACAAGGAGCTTTAGTTTCTAGTCAAAATACCTTTGATGTAGCACTTGAAGGCAAGGGATTTTATGGCATAAAAGATTACGATGGTAATACTTATTATACTAGAAATGGGGCTTTTAATATTGATAGCGATTTTAATTTGGTTGATAGTTTTGGAAGATTTGTGCTAGGGACTATGAATGCTGGATTTAATGCGAGTGCTATGAGTGAAAATATTAAAGAAATGTTTGGAAAAGTTAGTTCAAATGCTGGTTTTACAATATCTAATAATGATTTAGATATTAAACTAAACGCACCAAACGCACAAACTCCTATAACATTGCCAAGAACACTTTTTATGAATGCAGTAGCAACTACAAATGTAAATATTAAAGCAAATCTTAGCAATGCTTTTCACGAAGAAGATAAGTATATAAATCTTGATAATATTGAATTAGAAATTGATAATAATAAAAGCACTTTTAAAGCAAGTAATCTTGAGCCTAATGCTAGAATTTTATTAGAAGTTGATAGGGGAGATGGAAGCGATACTATAGAAGCATTTGCTGATGAGTTTGGGAATTTAGAAAAGACAATTAGTGGGAATGTAAATAGCTTTAGTGCAAGGCAAGTAAAGACTATTAATGTAGGTGCTAATAATAAATTTGATATAGCAACTTATGATGTGAATGGAAATATTAGAAAAATTGATTTGCAAATACAAGCTATTGATAAGCTTAATTTCAAAGCTACTGCTATTTTAAAAGATACTCAAGGAAATACTATTAGTGAAGCTAGTGGGAATATTATTTTTAATACCGATGGTTCATTAAATACAAATGAATTAAATCAAATAGATGGAATAAATCTAAATCTAGGAAGCCCAAGAGTTGATGGCAAGGGTGGATATGATGGATTAACTTGTATTGATAATGCAAAAATAGAGCGTTATGTAGAAGCAAACGGCTATCCAGCAGGAGTTTTAAAAGATTACGCTATTGATGAAAGGGGCAATATATTAGCTAATTTTACCAATGGTAAATCTCAAGCTGTAGCTAAGTTTGCAGTGTTTAATTTCGTAAATGAGCAAGGCTTACATAAAAATGGAGAAAATGAGTTCAGCACTACTCCTGATAGTGGAAATCCTATATTTTTTACCGACGCAAATGGTAATGTAATAAACTCATATAAAATCAAATCAAATTATTTAGAGCAAAGCAATGTGGATTTAGGCACGGAGCTTACTCAAGTGATTATTTTTCAAAAGGCTTATGAAGCAAACGCTAAGAGCATCACAACAGCCGATCAAATGCTAAAACGCGCAATAGAGATGAAAAAATAATACAAAATAAATTATATTTAGCACAATTTTTCGTGTTAAATATAATTAAAAATATATTTTAAATAAATTATTTAGTATAAAAATATTTAAAAATTGTGTGTTTAATACTATTTTTAAAATATTTTCTACTAAATATTAGATATAAATGCTTTATTTTTAAGAGATAAATTATTAGTTTTACTTAATTAGTATTTTGGAATTATTTTTGATTTATAAGAACAATATTTTATAGTAATTTTTAATATGTTTTGATTTTGTTACTTTAAAAAGTTTTATTATTTATACAATTTATTTTACTTATAATTTAACTTTATATCAATTTAACTTATACATAATCATATAGTAATTAGACTAAACATAATTTTTAATTTTACTTATTGCTATTTTTAAGAAAGATTAATTTATAGCTAAAATTAAGGATTATTTAGAGTATGTTTTAGACTTGTTTGATGGATTGAATATAAGATATAAATATATGTTTAGTGAATATATGCTGTATTATAAAGATAAGGTTATAGGTGGTATTTTTGATAATCAATTATTATTAAAACCTACAAAATCAGTGTTGAAATACTTAAATGAACCTACTTTTTTATTGCCTTTTAAGGGTGCAAAAAATGAGATGGTTTTGTTTGATAAAGAAGATAAAGAGCTTTTGAGTATGATTGTAATAGCAATGGTTGATGAATTGCCAAATCCTAAAAAAAAGCTTAAAAATAGTAAAAATTGTATTAGTAATTAAAATATTTATAAAAATTCTTAATTTTAAATTCTCATAGCTATTTTGATTGAAATCTTGTGAAAAGTATTTAATATATTTATAATATATCAAGATAACTTGATATTTAGAATACTATAATAAATTTTCAAAATTATTTTATTTTGAAAAAGGATTTTTATGGAATTTACAAGTGAGAAATTATTAGAAACTTTTTATGAGTTTTTGTTTTTAACTGCTGAAATAAGCTTTTTATTTATTTTTATCAATATGATTATGTTTTATATTAATTCAAGATATAGCTTTAATAAATATTTAAAAAATAATATTTTTTCATATTTTATAGCAATATTTTTAGGCTCAATTACTACTTTTTGTTCTTGTTCAACTATACCTGTTTTTAATTCTTTAATTAAAAACAATATTAATCACGGAGTAGCTAGCGCTTTTTTACTAACTTCGCCATTAATTAATCCTATGCTAATTACTATGCTACTTAGTGCATTTGGTTTTAGCATAACTTTTTATTACATTATTTATATAGTTATATTTGTATTTATTATAAGCTATTTAATAGGTTTAATACCTGCAAGATTGCTATTAAAAGATATTGTAACTAAAGAATTTCAATTTAATCAAAATACCAAGCTTAATTTGTATGAATGTTTATACAAGTCTTTAAAATCATATAAGGATATTTTTTATTATGTATTATTTGGTATGTTAATAGGTGCTTTTTTGCATAATTTTATGCCTGTTGAATTTATTAAAGATTATTTATCTAGTTTTGGAATTTATGGTATATTTTTGGCTAGTTTTGTTGGTTTGTTGCTTTATATACAAACTTGCTTGATTATTCCATTGGGAGTAACTTTAATAAATGTTGGGTTTCCTATCGGTATATTTTTTAGCTTTTTAATAGCTGGTGGGGGTTGTTCTTTGCCTGAATTAATTTTACTTAGGTCAATGTTTAAAATTCGTATGATGATAATATTTATCATTAGTATTTTATCAATGGCAAATATTTTTGGAATTTTACTTTATTTATTTTATTAAGGATTAAAATGAAAAATTTATTAAATTATACAGCAGCTATAAATGATGAAACTAGGCTTAAAATCTTAGCTTTTTTAGATATTCATAAAAAATGTTGCGTATGTGAGATATGTGAGAGTTTTATGATGCTTCAATCTAGGATTTCAAGGCATTTAAAGATATTAAAAGATGCTGATTTATTAATAGCTAGTAGAGATGGGGCGTTTATTTATTATGAGATAAATTATGAAAATACTAAAGAGATTTTAGAGCTTTTAAAAAAGGCTAATTTTACTTTACCTGATTTAAAAACCCCAAAAGAATGTAATTCCTAGAAAATCTAGGAATTAAAATAAAAATCCAACAAAGCCATTAACAATAAGAGCATTTACAATATCTACTAAAAATCCACCCATAATAGGAACGATAATAAATGCTATTTTGCAAGGTCCGAAGTGATTTGTTACTGCTTGAAGATTTGCAATCGCGGTTGGAGTTGCACCCATACCAAAGCCACAATGTCCTGCTACAAGGCAAGCTGCTGCGTAGTTTTTGCCACAAATAACAAAGGTTACATATCTTACATAAATAATAATTGCTATTGTTTGAATTATTAATAAAACGCTGATTGGAACAGCTAATTTTATAAGTTCAACGATATTTAAAGTCATAATTGACATAGCAAGGAATAATGATAAAGCCACATTTCCTATCACACCTACTTCTCTATCAAATACTTTATGAATATTTAGTGAGCTAAAGCCATTTCTAATAATAATACCTGAAAATAAGCACCATACAAATGTTGGCATACTATCTAAGAATTTTAAAAAGCCATTTTCTTTATTTGTAGCTACATTTGCTGCTTGACACGCATAATCAATCGCATTACCAATCACTAAAGCAAGAGCAATTAAACTTAAGCTTGTAATAAAACTATAGCTTGTAATTAATCTTACTTTTTGCGGACTCGTAAATGCTTCATCACTTGATTGTTCACTACTTTCTATTTCATCGCTTTTTAGATTAAATTTCTTTACTAAGTAATTAGCCATAGGACCTCCAATTAAACCACCTGCAATAAGTCCATAAGTAGCACACGCCATTGCTATATCGGTTGCTTGTGCGAAGTTATAAGGTGATTCTTGAAATGTAGCTCCCCAAGCAGCACCAGTTCCGTGTCCACCACTAAGTGTAATTGAACCGCCTAATAAACCAATTAATGGATTTTCACCCATAGCACTCATTACTCCAACACCAATTGCGTTTTGAACTACTAATAGAGCAAAAACAGCAATAGCAAAAGTTACTAGCAATTTTCCACCCTTTTTAATACTGTTAAAATCAGCACTAAGCCCAACCGTTGCATAAAATGCTAATAAAAGTGGGGTTTTTATATCTTCTGCGAATTTTACAGTAAAATTTGCATAATAACTAGATAAGAATAAAATAAATGCTACTATGATACCACCAGTTACAGGCTCTGGGATATCATAATTTCTTAGAAAGCTAGAGCAATTTGTTACAACTCTTCCTAAAATAAGAACCAACATAATACAAATAAATGTGCTATAAAAATTAAGTTCAAGCACACTAGTGCCATTATCATTGCTAAGCAAAGTTGCAATACCGAGATTGATTTTTTCCATTAAAACTCCTTTTATTAAATCGCTTTATTTTGTCTTAAAATATTTAATTTGTTACAAATATAAGCAATTAATTTTGTTTTTTTAAAAAAGTGAGTAATTTTGTAATAATTTTGAGATTTTATTTAATAAAGTTTTGATTGATATATAAAGAAGAGCTACCTAAAAGGTAGCTTAGAAATTATTTGCTTTCAGCGTCTTTTTTTTCTGCTTCTGGCTCAACTGCAACTGCTTGTGCGTTTGCATCAGCATTTTCTACTGATTGAGTTTGTTCTACTGGTTGAACTTTTGTAGCGTCTGTATTTTCTTCTGCGAATAAACCTGCACTAAATGCACCTAAGATAGCTGTTAAAACTAATAACTTTTTCATTTTTTCTTCCTTTTTAATTAAAATGCGCCGGCATTCTACTCCTACAATCTTAAACTTTACTTAAAAAAAATAAATTTTGAAAAAATATTCTGAAATTCCTAATATATAGTCAAATTAGCGATTTTAAATTAGCAAAATATTTATAAAATTATTAAATATATTTATATAATTTAAATTAAACAATTATGGATTTTAAAATAGGAATTTAGTTCCTATTTTGTTGATTTTGTTTTTGCATTATCTGTGTTTAGTAAAGAACTAATTCTTACTCCATTAAGATAAATTATCCAAGAAAAATAAAGCCATATAAAGAAAAATAAAACAGCAGAAAAACTACCATAAATGCTAGCATACACTTTATTTAGTGATATATAAAATACAAAAAGACTTTTAAAAATGCTCCAAACTAAAGCTACTAAAAAGCTTACTAGAGCTATGATTTTAGGATTTAAATGTTTATTAATTGATATATGAAAACATACAAAAAACAAAGCCCAAATGATTAAAAAAGGTAAAATCCCTAAGAAATTAAACTTAAGTCCTATTGCATCTATATATTTTTGAATTTTATAACTTAAATAAAAGCTAGTTAATAATCCTAAAGGCGCTAGAGTAATTAGCGACCAATATGTGCTAAGTGATGAAAAAAAGCCCTTTTTGGGAGTATTGCTAATGTGCGAGATGGTATTTTCATAAGCATTAAAAAACATAAATAAAGCAAAAACCATAGCGATAATTCCTGCTACATCAAGTTTTGTGCTATTTTGTAAAAATTGCTCTATGTAATTTACAGAATTTGCTTCTTGGTTTGGCAAAATTAAGCTAAATATAAAATTATTTAATTGGCTGCTTTGTTCTTTAAAACTTGGCATATGAGCGAATACAAAAAAACTTAAAGATAAAATCGGAATAATATTTAAAACACTATAAAAAGAAAGCGAGCTAGCGTGTTGTAAAATACCTTTATCACTTACATTAATGATTGTTTTTAAAATGTGTAAAATCTTTTTCATAAAAATCCTAGATAAATAAAAAATATTAAGTTCAAACTTATAACAAAAATTGCTAAATACCTATGAAAAATTGATAAAAAACTAAGTATTAAATAAATGAAAAAATATTTAAATTCCAATTTAAAATTAATTGCAAACATTTTAAAATCTAAAAATATTAATAAGTATTTATCCAATAAATCTCCTAAATTAATAATATGTAAAAACAAAACTAAAGGATAAAAAATCACAAAAATAGGAGTTAAAATAATCCCTAATAATTGTTGAAAGCTAAGCAATGGAAAAAAGTATAAAACAGGTGCAACCATTGCAAAAAAGGTGCTAAGTTCAAGGCAGATTAGTTTTGTAAGTGAATTAGCATTAAAATGATAAATAAATAAAAATATATAAAAAACCCCTAGACAAGAGAAGAAAAATCCTACATTAAATAAAAAGCTAGGATTAATAGCAATGCAAATAAAAAATGCTAAAAATAAATGTGAAAAACTAAGAATTTTAATTGCTCTAATTATAAAATAAAATCCCAAAATAGCCATTATAAATGAGCGAAAATAGCTTGCAACTAGACCAATTTCATAAAAATATAAGGCTAGGATTATGAAAATAATTATTCCTAAATCAAAATGAATTGACCTATATGGAAAAAATCTTTTTTGAAAATATTTATAAATAATTGAAAATATAAAGAAAAATATGGAATAAATAAGCCCTAAATGATAGCCTGATATTGCTAGTAAATGTGCAATTCCATAGTAATTTACGCTATCTCTTAAATCCTTGCTAATGCTTTTTGCAAAAAATAAAGCTCCAAAAAATTGCTTCATAGTTAAATTCTCGTGCTGATTTATAAAATAACTTACAAAAGCGTTTTCTTTAATCTCATCTAATTCTTCTAAAGCATAGCTTGGTAAATAAAATCTAGCTTGTAAGTATTCATAAAAATTAAGCTTATTTTTAGCTGCGAATTTTAAGCTGATTTGATTGGATTTAATTTCTTTTTTAGTAGTTGTGTATATTAAAACATCTTTATATGCAAGTGCTAGAACATAATAACTTTTATTATTTTTAGTTTTTAAATAATTATTGTTTATTTTTAACTCATAACTATCTTGTTCTAAAAACTCGCAAAAATCTAAGAATTTCAAATGCACTTGCAAACAAAATATAGCAATTAAAACAATAAATATTATAAAATAATGTTTTTTATTGATTATTAGAGTTCTTTTGCTCTTTATATTCATCACATAAATCGTTTAAAAAACAATTATTACAATCAGGTTTTTTAGCCTTGCAAATATATCTTCCAAACAAAACCATTCCTTTATGCAATTTATCAAGGTCAGTTTTAAATAGTTTTGTAAGCTCTTTAGCACAATCATTAGGAGTTTTTGCATTTGATATTTTTAACCTTTTGCTAACTCTAAAAATATGAGTATCTACAGCCATTACATTTGCACCCAAACTCTCGCATAAAACCACATTAGCAGTCTTTTCTCCAACCCCTGCAAGATTTATCAAATCATCAAATCTCATAGGTATAATTCCTGAATGAAATTCCACAACACTTTTTGCCATTTTGATAAGATTTATAGCTTTGTTTTGATAAAAATTACAACTTTTAATTAATTCTTTTATATTCATTAAATTTGCATTTGCTAAAGAATTTATATCAGGATAGTTTGCAAATAAACTTGGTGTTATTAGATTAACCCTACTATCAAGGCATTGAGCTGATAGCATAACACAAACTAAAAGTTCATAATCATTATTAAAAATTAATTCACTTTTTGCGTTTTTATAATTATTTAAAAATCTATTTTTAATTTCTTTTTCTCTTCTTCTCATAATTACTATCTTACTATTTTTTTACACAATATTTGTAAAATGATATATCAAATCAATTGAAAAAGGAAGATATTATGAAAAAAATTTCATTAGTTCTAGCAGGACTTTTATGTGGTGTAAGCTTAAATGCAGCTGTGGTTGCAACTTATAAAGGTGGAGAAATTACAAGCGATGATTTAGCACCTTATTTAGCTCAATTTCAAATAAGCGATGTAAGTGCGCTTCCAAAAGAAGTTAAAGATGGTTTAATAAGAGATGTATTATCAAAAAGACTTTTTGCTAAAGAAGCTGAAAAAATGAAATTAGATAAAGATGCGAAATTTCAATCAGCTTTAAATAGTGCAAAAGAATTATTACTTGCTCAACAATATTTATTGAAAAAATTTGAAGGTATCAAGGTAAGTGATGCTGAAATTAAAAAATATTATGATGAACATTTAAATGATTTTAAAGTTCCTGAAGCTGTAAAAACTAAACATATTTTAGTTGCTAGTGAAGCTGATGCTAAAGAAATATTAAAACAATTAAAGGGTCTTAAAGGAGATAAATTAGTAGCTAAATTTAGCGAACTTGCTAAATCAAAATCACTTGATAAAGGTTCAGGAGCAATGGGTGGCGATTTACCTTATATGAGTGCAAATGAATTAGTTCCTGAGTTTTTCAATGCAGCTAAAAAACTTAAAAAAGATGAAGTGTCAGAACCTGTAAAATCTCAATTTGGTTTTCATGTAATCTTAGGAGAAGATTTTAGAGCTAGCAGACAAGGAAGCTTACAAGAAGCAACTCCATTTATTGAAAATGGTTTAAAAAATGAAAAACATAAAGAATTAATTAAAAACGAAGTTGAGAATTTGATTAAAAATTCAGGCTTACAAGTTAAATAAGGATTTATAATGGGTGTTTTAGAATTGGTAAAACCAGGTGTTATTTATGGTAAAGATTTAGAGCGCGTTTATGCTTACGCAAAAGAAAATAAATTTGCAATTCCAGCAGTAAATGTTGTAGGAACAAATTCTATAAACGCCGCATTAAAAGCTGCTCGTGAAGCAAATTCGCCTATTATTATTCAATTTAGTAATGGCGGAGCAAGTTTTTTTGCAGGAAAAGATTGTCCTAATTCAGCAGTAATTGGGGCAATTGCAGGTGCAAAGTATGTGCATGAAGTAGCAGCTGCTTATGGAGTAGTTGCTATTTTACATACCGATCACGCAGCAAAAAAACTTTTACCTTGGATAGATGATTTAATTAAGGCAAATGAAGAATTTTATGCAATTCATAAAAAACCTTTATTTAGTTCTCATATGCTTGATTTAAGCGAAGAAAGTTTAAACGAAAATATTGAAATTTCTTGCGAATATTTTAAGAAATTTAACGCATTAGAAATCGGTATAGAAATTGAATTAGGTTGCACTGGTGGAGAAGAAGATGGAGTTGATAATACAAATATTGACAATGCTAAATTATACACTCAACCAAGCGATGTAGCACTAGCTCATAAAGAATTAAGCAAAATTGGGACAAATTATACAATCGCAGCAAGTTTTGGTAATGTTCATGGGGTTTATAAACCAGGAAATGTAAGACTTGAGCCAGTAATTTTGCATAATTGTCAAGAATATTTACAAAAGGGTGCAAAACCACTTAATTTTGTATTCCACGGCGGAAGTGGTAGTGAAGCAGAAAAAATCACTGAAGCAATCAATTACGGCGTAATTAAAATGAATATAGATACTGATACTCAATGGGCATTTTGGGATGGTGTTCGTGAATATGAAGTAAAAAATCACGGATATTTACAAGGACAAATCGGAAATCCTGAAGGCGATGATAAGCCTAATAAGAAATATTATGACCCAAGAATGTGGTTAGTTGCTGGAGAAAAATCTATGCAAAAACGCCTTTTACAAGCGTTTAGCGAGTTAAATTGTATGAATAGGAATTAATCTTGCAAACAATAATTGTTAAAAAGAAGAAAAGTGTATTTTCTTCTTTTTTATTTTTAATCTTTTTACCTTTATTAGTCTTCGTGTTAGCGATTTTAGCTTATTTAAATATTATAAAACTTATTATGCCATTACATACTATTATAATGTGTGCTGTGCTTTTAGTATTTGCTATGTTTTTTGCACCGCAAAATGAATATTGTGTATATGCAAAAATTAAAAAGAATTCGTCAATTTTTGAAAATGATTTAAAAGATTTTATTAAAGATAATTCTTTAAGAATTGATGAAATTAGTAAGGCTAATGTGAGTTTTGATGAATTTTTTGATAATTATTTACATAAGCTAAAGCCACTTTCATTTGGATATATTGCTAGTGCTGTTTTTCCAATGATTGGAATTTTAGGAACATTTATAAGTATTGCAATATCTATGCCTGATTTTAAAGTAGGTAGTTCAGCTGCGCTTGAAGGAGAAATTAGCTTATTGCTTAGTGGAATTTCAACTGCTTTTTATGTTTCAATTTATGGGATTTTTCTTACTATTTGGTGGATGTTTTATTCAAGACTTGGTATTGCTAAAATTAATAATTTTAAAGAAAATTATAGAATTAATAGTAAAAAATATTTTTGGAGTAAAGAAGAATTAGAAAGAATTTCTCTTAGAAAAAATAGTGAGTTATTTTCTAATACAAATTTATTATTATCAAAGCTTTATGATAATGAGTTTTTTAATGAAATATCAAAACTCCATCAAGATAAATTTACAGGTTTTAAAGAATTATTTAAATCTTATGAAAAAATTGCGATAGTTCATACAAATTTAGCTCAAAAATCTTTAGAATTAAGCAATAAAAATACTAAGCAAATGCAAGAAAAGATAGATGAATTTTCATCAAGAATTGAAAATAGCTTGAAAGAATTTGCTAAATTAAAAGAAGATTTAGAAGCTAAATTATTAGATTTTAAAAATATTTATGAAGATGAAAAACACGAATTTAGAATAGTTGATGAATTAAAAGCTGATATTGAAAACCTTAGTAAAGAAGCAAATCAGGTATTAAATAAAATAAATAATGCGTAATAAAGATAATAATAATTTTTGGATAGTTTATGCTGATTTGATGGCTGGATTATTGTTTGTATTTATTTTAGTTCTTAGTGCTATTGTTTTAAAATATATTTTTACACAAAATGAGCTAAAAAATGAACAAAAACATTTAGATGAATCAAAAGCTTTAATAATTAGCAAAGATGAGCTTTTGAGCTCGTTAAATGAAGAGCTTGAAAAACTCAATATTTCATTAAACGATGAGCTAAATAAAAATAAAGATGCAAATGATTATATTAAAAAATTGCTTCTTAATTTAGATGAAAATGCAAAAAACAAGGAAGAATTATTAAGCAATATTGACAAAAAAGACGCACAGATTTTAATGCTACTTAAAAATCTTGAAGATACTGAAATAAAAATAAAAAATAAAGATGATAAAATAGACGAATTAGCAAAGCAATTGAGTGGGTTTAAGGTTGAATACGAAAAGCTTAAAAATAATAAAACAAAATTAATTCAAGCTTTACAAAATAAATTATCAAATGATATTTTAATCAATCTTAATTCAGGCAGTATTAGCTTAAATGCTAGTATTTTGTTTGATAGTGCGGAGTATTTGATTAAAGATAGTGCAAAAGAAGAGCTTAAAAAAACTCTAATTAAGTATTTTGATGCCTTGCTTAGCTCACCTGAAATTCTAGCTAATATTGATAGTATAGTGATTGAAGGACATACTGATAGCGTTGGTGGATTTACTTATAATCTTGAGTTATCTCAAAAAAGAGCTTTGGAGATTATGAAATTTATTAATTCGTTTTATAATGATAAAAGATTAGAAAAATTACTTGTAGCAGTTGGCAAAAGCTATAATGATTTAAAATTTAAAGATGGCGTTGAAGATAAACAAGCAAGCAGAAGAATAGAAATAAAATTACAATTTTCAAATGAACAAGCAATCAAGGAATTTGAAAGTGTAATTTCAAAGGATTTAAGTGAAAATAGCAATAATTAGACTTAGTGCAATGGGCGATATTTTTCATATGCTATGGCATATTAATTATATAAGAGCTGCATATCCTAAAGCTAGGATTGATTTTTTTGTAGATTCTAGGTTTTATTTTTTACTTGATGGACTTATTTGGTTTGATAATATTTATTCGTTACCACTCAAAAAACACCCAATAAAAGCATTAAAAGAGATAAAACATTTAAAAAAATCATATGATATTAGTATTGATTATCAAGGAAGAATAAAATCAGGTTTTTTAGCAAATTATTTGAGCGCAAATTCTTATGGATATTCTAAAAATGGTTTAAGAGAAAAGTTAGCTTATTATTTTTATAAAAACCATTGCAATTGTGATTATTTAGAAAATGTGTATAAAAGAAGCCTTGAATTAACTCGCTTTGCTTTAAAAGAATTTAAAAATGATGAGTTAGTAACTAGCGATATATTAATTTATGATGAGATAAAAACTCAAAATATTATGAATAAAATAAAGCCTTTAATAGAAGATGAATTTATATTATTACATAATGGCTCAAGTAAAATAAATAAAATGCTCCCTTTAGAAAAATTGATTGATATTTGTAAAAATTGTGATTATAGAATATTGCTTAGTTGGGGTTCTCAAATAGAACTTGATAGAGCAAATGAGATTGCAAAAGAATGTAAAAATGCTAAAGTCTTGCCTAAAATTTCATTAAATGAATTAGTGTTTTTAAGCAAATTAGCAAAATTAATCATAGGAAATGATAGCGGGACTACTCATATTGCTGTGGTTTTAAATCGTCCTAATATAACTTTTTTAAACGAATGTGATAAAAAACCTGCAAAAAGATTAATAAGTCCATCTAATTTACAACATTATTTTTATAAATTTAGCGATGTAAATAAAGAAAAAGTTTTAGATATTATTAATAAGGTTTTTAGCAAATGAGAGATTATTTATATATTTTTATTTTTTATTTTTTTAATTTTTTACTAAAATTAATTCCCAATAAGATTTTAAAATTCTTTGCTAATTTAATCGGTAGCCTAGCATTTAGAATTAATAAAAAACATAAAAATATAATCTTAAAAAACTTAGAGCATTTTTGCAAACTCACACAAGCTCCAAAAAGTATAGAAATTACCAAACAAGTTTATAAAAAATTTGCCTTTTATATATTATCAATGGTAAAAAATCAAAATATAAGCCAAGAAAAATTATTAAAACAAATAAAATTATTCAAAAACGAAGAATATTTACAAGATTTATTAAGTGCTAATGCAAAAATAGTTTTTACAACAGCACATTATGGATATTGGGAGATTTTGCCATCTGCTGTTGCTATTAAGTATAATTGTAAAATTAATATAATTGGAAGAGCTTTAGAGAGTGCAAAAATTAATGCCATACTTACTAAATATAGAGAAAATTTCGGAGTAAAACTAATAGAAAAAACAAATGCTTTAAGACCTATGATTAAGGCTTTAAACAATAATGAATTAGTAGGAATTGTAAGCGATCAAGACGCACATATTAAAGAAAGTAGCGAGTTTATTTTATATGGTAGAAAAGTTACTCAAAGCAATGCAGCAAGTCTTATAGCTAAAAGGTGTGATGCTTATTTATTGCCTGTTTATATTTATGAAATTAGCGATGGTTATTGTATAGAGTTTTTTAAGCCATTAAAGGCTAGTGAAAAAACAATAGAAGAACTTAGCTTTTATCAATTAGAATGCACTAAAAAAATGTGGGAGAAAAATCCTAGTGAGTATTTTTGGTTTCACAAAAGATTTAAGACATTTTATGGGGATGAGTATTGAAAATTTTTATATATTTACCTAATTGGTTAGGCGATGCTATTATGGCTGCTGGTGCTATTAATGCTTTAATTAAAAAATATCCTAATGCAAAAATTACTTTTTATGGAAGTTTTGTAGCTTGTGAGCTTTATAAGGATTTAGGTGAAATTGTAGTAGAGATAAAAAAACAAAGATTAAAACAAATTAAAGCTTTAAAAGAAGAATTTGATTTAGGAATTTCATTTAAAGCAAGTTTGTCATCTAAGTTTTTGTTATTTATATTAAATGCTAAGAAAAAATTTTATTTTAAAGCAAACAAAAGTGATAATACTCATCAAGTTTTAAAATATTTTAATCTAATAAAGCCACTTGGATTGGATGAACAATTAAACACAGCTTTACCTTTTAAAAAGCTTAAAACAAGAAAACTAATAGGAATAGCAGCTGGTGCTAATTATGGTGCTGCTAAATGCTATGAGCCTAGTTATTTTGCAAAAATTGCTAGCACTTTTAAAGAGCATAAAATAATACTTTTTGGGACTCATAATGAAGCTGGAATTTGTAATTTTATTGAAGATGAGCTTAAAAAATACGATATAAAAGCCATTAATTTGTGTGGTAAAACTAATATTAAAAGATTGGCTTTAGCAGTTTCTAGCCTTGATTATTTATTGGCAAATGATAGTGGAATTATGCATTTAGGTGCTAGTTTTAATATAAAAGTTCTAGCATTTTTCGGACCTACGAATACAAAACAAACATATCCTTTTTGTAATAATGGTAAGTTATTTTCATTGTTTTTGCCTTGTTCTCCTTGTGCTAAAAAAGTATGCCCTTTAAAGCACCACAATTGTATGAAACAAATGACACCTGAATTTGTATTAGAACAAATGAGATAAATCAAGTCTTTTTATTTCTTTAAAGAGTAAAATACTCCTAAAATTATTCAAAGGAGATTTTATGAAATTTAATGTAATTTATGAAGTAAAAGAATGGCAAGGTAATTCAAGTGAGTTAAAAATAACTCCAATTTATGATGATGAAGCAAACAAAGAAATCCAAATTATTTTACCAAAAGGTAAAATTATGCAAGAGCATAAAGCTCCAGGAGTGATTGTGGTTCAGGTTTTAAAAGGGGATATTGAGTTTGTAATTGATAATAAAAGTATAAATCTAAAAGATTTGATGAGTATAAAAGTAGCTGCTAATATTAATCATAGTTTAATTGCTAATGAAGATAGTATAATTAGACTAAGTCTTGCAAAAAATGATAATTTTAGTAGGGTAAAAAGCGTTCAAATTGATTAATACTTTAGAGGTTTTTCAACCTCTAAATAATTAGCAAGAATATGTAGTTTTAAATTCATATGCAGTTGGGCGTTGTTCTACTGGCCAAACTTGATTTTTAAACTTCATATGTTGATAATCTTGTATGCAAACATCAGTAAAAGCAGGTTTTAAATAAGCATTATCACGGATTAGGCTCTCTAAAGCACCCCTTAGAGTATGTGGTAATTGCTCTATTCCTTTTTCTCTAATTTCATCAAGGCTTAATTTAAATAAATTCTCATCCATAGGTCCAGCTGCAGTAAGCTCATTTTTAATTCCATCAAGACCTGCTAAAAGCATTGATGAAAATGCCAAATACACATTGCTAGAACTATCAGGAAAACGCATTTCAACTCTAGCACTTTTTTCGTTAATTCCATAAGGCACTCTACAACTAGCTGAACGATTTTGACAAGAGTAAGTTAGAATTGATGGAGCTTCAAACCCTGGGATTAATCTTTTATAAGAATTAGTAGTTGGATTTGTAAATGCTGTTACACTTCTTGCGTGTCTTAAAACCCCACCTATATAATGAATTGCAGTCTTGCTAAGTCCTGCATAGCCACTTTTATCATAGAATAAGTTTTTGCCATTTTTAAATAAGCTCATATGAACGTGCATTCCGCTACCATTATCAAGATGAAGTGGTTTTGGCATAAATGTAGCAGTTTTACCATTTAGATGAGCTACCATTTTTACTACATATTTATATATTTGAACATTATCAGCAGCTTCTACTAAAGTATTAAACTTAACCCCGATTTCTCCTTGACCTTGTGCGTTTTCGTGGTGATGAACAAAGCATTCAATACCAACACGCTCTAAAACTTGAACCATTTCAGCTCTTAAATCTTGCATACTATCAACAGGAGGAACTGGAGTATAACCACCTTTTCTTCTTGGGCGATGACCGGTGTTATAAGCGTCTTCATAATGCTTACCATCATTCCATTCACCTTCTTCTGTGTCTATTTGATACATAGCATAATTCATTGTATCTACGATTTTAATATCATCAAAGATGAAAAATTCATTTTCAGCACCAAAATACGCAGTATCAGCAATATCACTACTTTCTAGCATTTTAAGAGTTCTTTTTGCTATTGTTCTTGGGCATTTTTCATAAAAATCATTTTTATAAACATCAAAAATATCACAGATTACAATAACGGTATTGTCGCTTGTAAATGGGTCAATAAAAGTTGTTGTAACATCAGGGATTAATATCATATCACTTTTTTCAATTGGTTGCCATCCTTTATACGAGCTTGCATCAAAAGGAATTCCATTAGTAAGTGTATCTTTTGTTACACTTTTCATAGTGTATGTATGATGATTCCAAGTGCCATCAAGAGAAGTAAATCTAAAATCTACAAACTTTATTTCATTGCTTACGCAAAAATCAAAGAATTCGGTAACATTATTTACAAATTTAGCCATTTTTTTAACCTTAAGTTAGATTTGATTAGCTATGATTTTAGCTAATATTTTTTAATTAAGTATTATTTTAAGGAAGAAAAATAATGACGCAAGAAGAATTAGATGCTTTAATGGCTGGTGGGCTTGATGATTTTGAAGATGAAATTGTTAATGATATAAAAGAAGAAGTTGTAGAGCCTAGTGAAGCAATTGAAGATTTAGAAGATGAAGAATTGAGTTTAGAAGAAGAATATAAATCATATAGACCAGATTCAAGGAAATCTTGGCCACCACCACCACCAACAGAAGATCATAAGGTTGTAAATCAATTAGATGATGTAACTCGTGATAGTGAAGTTAAAGCTACTGAATTACTTGAAAAAATTGAAACAATGATGGATTATTTTGCAACTGCTGAAAAGATTATAAAAACCTTTAAAAAATCAGTTCAAAATCAAGTTGAGTTATTTACAACTTTAAATGAGAAATTTCCTAATGTTAATAAATTTAGTGAATGTTTAGCTGAATGCAAAGAACAATTAGCAAAAATTGATGAAGCATTAGATAATTTAGCAATGGGACAAGATGAAGCTATGATGGCAATGGATGCTATGCAATATCAAGATATTCATAGACAAAAAATTGAGCGTGTAATTAATGTAATGAGAGCGTTATCTAAGTATATGAATAGCTTGTTTGAAGGTAGAATTGATGATGAAAAAAGAGTTAGTAGTGCTGTTCATATTGAAGGAGATAGCACAGCTGATTTGGTTACAAATGATGATATTGAAGCATTAATTGCATCATTAGGTAAAAAATAATGCTAACTCCACAAATAATTGCTCCAGCAGGTAATTTAAAAAAATTAAAAATTGCTGTAAATTATGGTGCTGATGCTGTTTATGCAGGACTTTCATCGTTTTCTTTGCGCTCTCGTGCTGCTAAAGAATTTGATGAAACTAGCTTTGCAGAAGGTATAAAATATGCTCATAGCAAAGGTGTGCAAGTTTATGCAACGGTTAATGGTTTTCATGTGAGTGCACAACTAGAAGGTCTTAAAAGACATTTAGCCTTACTTGCCGAGCTAAAACCTGATGCGTTAATAATCGCTAGTATAGGTGCTATGAGATTAGCAAAACAAATAGCTCCTAATATTCCTATCCATGTTAGCACTCAAGCAAATATTTTAAATTATGAAGATGCTTTAGTTTATAAAGAATTAGGTGCAAAAAGAGTTGTAATTGCTAGAGAATTAGGCTTAAAAGATGCTTGTGATATAGCAAAAAATGCAGATATTGAAATAGAAGCATTTGTGCATGGCTCAATGTGTTTTGCTTATAGTGGAAGGTGTTTAATATCAGCAGTTCAGAGTGGAAGACGCTCAAATCTTGGTGCATGTGCTAATGATTGTAGATTTCCTTATGAATTATATGCGAAAAATCCAGAAAATAATGCTTTATTTAGAATAGTAGAAGATGATTTAGGAACACATATTTTTAATTCTAAAGATTTAAAACTTGCTAATTATATAGACAAAATTATGGAAAAAAATGCCATAAATGCCTTTAAAATAGAAGGAAGAACTAAGAGTGAATATTATGTAGCTTGTGCAACTAGAACTTACAAACAAGCTGTAATTGATACTTTAAATAATCAATTTGATGCAAAAAAATATGATGATGAGTTAAATACTTTAAAATCTCGTGGATTTACTGATGGGTATTTAATGGCTAGACCTTATGAAAAAGATGATACTCAAAATCACGAAACTTCAATAATGCAAGGCACAATGCAAGTGCATGGGTTTAGCGAAAATGGTAAAAGCATAGCTAGTAAGGGAATTATTAAAAAAGATTATGAATACGAAATATTTGCTCCATTAAATGCGAATATTGAATTAGTAAATAATGAAATAGGCGAAATTTATAAGCGTGATGATAAATATTTTTGCAAATTTAAAAAGCTTATAAATGAGAATAACAAAGAATTTGGCGAATTACATAGTGGCAATATAAATGAGATTTTAAGCCCATCTTTATTGCCAGAATTTAGCTTTTTAAGAGCATAGGAGTTTTTTATGCAAACATATCTTGAACTTAGTGAATTTTGCAAATTAGTTCATTTGAATGAAGAAGTTGTAATGGCTATGATTAAAAGTGGTTCATTAAAACACAAATATGAAAATGAAAAGCTTTTAATAGAAGCAAATGCAGGGACTTTTGCAATCGTTCCTGTAAAAGATAAAAACATAGAAGTTCAAGATATTGCAAATACCCCTGCAGGTAATTTTATAGAAAAGACAATAGGAACTATTCTTAATCTTCACGAGAAAGTCTTAGATGCAAAGGATGAGACTTTAGAAGTTTTAAGGGGCGAAAATGCCTTTTTAAAAGAAGCACTTTATTCTATGCAAGAGCTTTATGATGAAGATAGAAAAATAATAGATACTCTAAATAAAGAATTAGAATTAGCTAGAGAAGAAATTGAATATCTTAAACGCAAATATAAACTGATGTGGAATAAAGCTGTAGAAAATTATCAAAAAGATATTAAAGAATAAAAATGAGAAAATTCTTATTATTTGTATTTATTAGCGTGTTTTGTTTTGCTAATCAAGGTTTAGAGTATTATAAAAATAAAGAATACGAAAAAGCTGCTAAAATTTGGGAAAAAGAATGTGCTAAAGATAATTTTAAGTCTTGCAGTTTTTTAGGTTATATTTATAGTCAAGAAAAATATGTAAAGCAAGATTATTCAAAAGTAATTAAATTATTTAAAAAAGCTTGTGATGCAAATGAGTTTGGTGCTTGTTTTGGTTTAGGCTGGATATATAAAAATGGAAAAAGTATAAAACAAGATGACAAAAAAGCAAATAACTTATATGAAAAAGCTTGTAATGCAGATGTTTTTGAAGCGTGTTATAATTTAGGTAATTCTTATTATATTGGACAAGGTGTAAAGCAAGATTATAGTAAATCAATCAAGTTGTATGAAAAAGCTTGCGATGGAGAAGTTTTTAATGCTTGTTATAATGCTGGCGTTTCGTATAGCGAAGGAAAAGGCGTAAAACAAGATTACAATAAAGCAATTAAATTATATGAAAAAGCTTGTGATGGAGAATATCCTATGGCTTGCAATAATTTAGCTCTTGCTTATTTTAATGGTGAAGGTGTAAAAGAAGACTATAATAAAGCGCTTAAATTAAGTAAAAAAGCTTGTGATTTAGGCGAGCAGATGGGTTGCTATAATTACGACATACTTAATCAAATAAAGTATTAGAATTTAAATCATTCATTATAGATTTAAATTCCACATAATAATTTGCGTAAAATATACTTTTTTTTATTACAATCAATAATATTACAAAAAGGAGAAATTATGAAAGTTTTATTAATTAAAGATGTAAAAGGCTTAGGTAAAGCCGGAGAAGTTAAGGAAGTAAAAGATGGTTATGGTCAAAATTTCTTAATTGGTAAAGGTTTTGCAAAAGTTGCTAGCACAGAAGTGCTTAGAAAACACGCAAGTGATTTAAAGAAAAAAGAAGAGCAAGACAGATATGAGCTTGAATTAATGAATAAATTAAAAGATAGTTTAGCTGATAAAAAAGTTATTATTAAAAAACAATTAGGTGCTAATGGAGCATTATTTGGTGGAGTTACAAAAGATGAAATTTCACACGCTATTAAAGAGCAATTCAACCTTGAACTTGATAAAAAAAGCATTCAAGATTATGCTATTAAAGCAGAAGGTGAGTATAAAGTGAGTGCAAAATTAGGTCATGGCATTGTTGCTGAATTTGTAGTAGTGGTAAAAGGTGCTTAATGTTTCACGCTACTACGATTTTAGCTTATAAAGGAAAAGATGCTTCAGTAATTGGTGGTGACGGGCAAGTTACTTTTGGAAATACGGTTTTAAAGGGTAATGCAGTAAAACTTAGAAAGCTTTATGAAGGAAAAGTATTAGCAGGTTTTGCAGGAAGCACTGCTGATGCTTTTACTTTATTTGATATGTTTGAAAAAATGCTTGAGAGTAAAAAAGGAGATTTAGAAAGAGCTGTTATTGAGTTTTCAAAAGAGTGGAGAAAAGATAAATACTTAAGAAAACTTGAAGCTATGATGATAGTTTTAAACAGAAAACAAATCTTTTTATTAAGCGGGACAGGCGATGTAGTTGTGCCACAAGATGAGTGCATTTGTGCTATTGGAAGTGGTGGAGCATACGCACTTAGTGCTGCAAGAGCATTGCATAATCATGCAAATTTAGATGAATTAACTTTAGTTAAAGAAAGTCTTAAAATTGCAGGAGAGATTTGTATTTATACAAACACAAATATAACTACTTATGAATTAAGGGATTAAGAATGCAGATGTTACCTAAAGAAATTGTTGAATTTTTAGATGAATATGTAATAGGTCAAGAAAAAGCTAAAAAGGTAATTGCTATTGCTTTAAGAAATAGATATAGAAGATTAAAGCTTGAAGAAAGTATGCAAGATGATGTTGTTCCTAAAAATATTTTAATGATAGGAAGCACAGGTGTTGGTAAAACAGAAATTGCAAGAAGAATTGCTAAATTAATGGGCTTGCCTTTTATTAAAGTAGAAGCTAGTAAATATACTGAAGTTGGTTTTGTTGGTCGTGATGTAGAAAGTATGGTAAGAGATTTAGCTAATGCAGCTTTAACTTTAGTAAAAAATGAACATTTAGAAAAAAACAAATCAAGATTAGCTGAACTAATAGAAAA